>CAZDKF010000108.1:0-4380 GCA_964505955.1 uncultured Rhodoluna sp.
GGCTTTTGTTAGCCTGCTGCAGCAGCGGCTGCCGCTTCTTGCGCTGCCGAAGTCTCGCGAAGTGGTGGCGCTTTGATGAAGAACGAGAGCACGAAGGCGATTGCAACCGCAACAGAGCCCCAAACGAACACCTGCACGGCAGATTCAGCGAAGCCGACCTCGAACGGCCTGGCCAGTCGCGGGTCAAGGGTGTTCAAGAACGAAGAGTCGGTCTTGAGCTGGTCGCTGAGTGCCGTGCTCGATTCGCTATCTGCGAGTGCTTTCAGAAACTCCAGGTTGGCCGGGTCTGCAAGCACTGCCGGGTCTTGGGCGGCCGCAGTGATGTCGGCCAGAATCTGCTTGTTCTTGAAGGCGTTGCCGATTGTGTCGGCGAGGCTATTGAACAGAATCGAAATGAATACGGCAACGCCGAGCGTTCCACCCATCTGCCTGAAGAAGGTCGCCGAAGATGTGGCAACACCGATGTCAGAAGCCTTCACAGACTGCTGCGCCACAAGGGTCAGTGTCTGCATCAGCTGACCCAAGCCCATGCCGATAACCAGCATGCCGATCGACATCTGCCAGTAAGGCATATCAGCGTTGTAAGTGATCATGTAGAGGTAACCGACAAGCAGCATGAAGGTTCCGGTGCGCAAGAAGATCTTGTACTGACCTGTCTTGCGAGTTACTTGACCGGCAACCATGGTCGCAAACATCATTCCGAGAACCATAGGCAACATCATCAAACCCGACTCGGTTGGTGTTGCACCGTTTACGAGCTGCAACATCAAAGGCAGGGTAATCATGCCGCCGAACATTCCGAAACCAATGATGACGCCAACGATTGTTGACATCGAGAACGAACTCGAGCGAAAGAGAGCAAGCGGCAATAACGCTGACTCTTTTGCTGCGCGCTCGGCGAAGATGAATGCCAAGATGCCCAAACCACCAACCACATACATGCTGATTGAAAGAGTGCTGCCCCAACCCCACTCGTTGCCATTCTCTGCAACCAATAGCAGTGGAACAACGGCGAGCACAATTGTTACGGCACCCCACCAGTCGATGCGCTGTGGTTTCGGAGTGTGTGGAACGTGCAAGAAAGTGACAACCATGAACAAGGCGATTGCGCCAATTGGCAGGTTGATCAAGAACACCCAGCGCCATCCTTCGGTGAAGAGAATCGAATCTGCGCTTGCAAACAAACCACCGACAACCGGGCCGAGAACCGAAGAGGTTCCAAAGACCGCAAGAAACATTCCCTGGTATCTCGCGCGCTCACGCGGCGGAACTATGTCGGCGAGAACGGTTAGCGCTAGCGCAAACAGACCACCGGCGCCGATTCCCTGCACTGCCCTGAACATGGCCAACTGAAACATGTCTGCCGCAAAGCCGCAGAGCAGCGAACCGAACAAAAAGATTGAGATGGCAACAATGAACAACTTGCGGCGGCCAAAAATGTCGCCGAGCTTGCCATAGATAGGTGTGGCCACCGTTGAGGTAATCAGATAAGAAGTGGTTACCCAGGCCTGAAGCTCAAGACCCTTAAGGTCATCGGCGATGGTTCGCATTGCGGTTCCGACCACGCTCTGATCAAGGGCAGACAAGAACATGCCAGACATCAACCCGATTAGCACCAGCAGAATGTCGCGGTGGCTCATCTGACCTGATCTGGCTGCAGCTATGGCTGCTTCTCTTCTTGCTGCACGCGCCACGAAGGGCCTCGATTCTAGAAACATAAGGTGCTCGAAGAGCCTTGATTAGGCTTGAGCCGTGTCTCAGCATAAACCCAATGAGCCTGACCCGTCAGACGAAACTACCAAACGCAGCCTTAGCTGGATGATTTATGCGCTCATTGCCTTGGCAGTAATCGGCACGTTTTTGACCGATTCGGCCGGGGCTCAGACCCCATCACCAACACCCACCGCTATCGGTGACCCACCCGGCTTCACAAACCCCACACTTGCACCGACCCCAACACCAACAGTCACTCCGGCGCCTGAACCGACCCCCACACCAACGCTTCCACCGCTATGTGGCGCAGGTTGCTTCAACCCAACTCTGCATTCAATCGATGCGGCCAACTCACAGTGGGTTGTCGTGAACAAGCTCAGACCACTGAACCCAATCACCTACCGACCAACGCTCGATCGAACAATCAATCTGGCGGTGCCGGCAGCCGATGCGTATAGAAAACTAAAGGCTGCGGTTTCAAAGTCGGGCAACGGCACGCTCTGTTTGAACAGCGGCTATCGAAGTTACAAAACCCAAACCAAAACCTACGCTAACGCTCTGCGCCTCTATGGCAAGAAAACCGCAGACGCGCTCGCGGCCCATCCGGGTCACAGCGAACACCAAACCGGTTTGGCTGCCGACATATCCACAACGGCACTCTCATGCCGCATCGGCAGCTTCGGTTCATCAAAGGCATCTGCCTGGGTTGCAAAGAACGCACATACTTTTGGTTTCATTGTGCGTTACCCAAAAAACCAACAGGCAATCACCGGCTATCAATATGAGCCGTGGCACTTGCGCTTCGTTGGTGTTGAACTTGCCACGCAAATGAATCGCAACAAAATTTTGACGCTAGAGCAATTTTGGAATCTGCCACCGGCACCGAATTACAAGAACTAGTTAGCTCAAAACTTCGTCGACGAGTTCTTTCGCGGCGGCCTGTACCTCGCGCAAGTGCGCATCGCCCTTGAACGATTCTCCGTAGATCTTGTATACGTTCTCTGTTCCCGAAGGTCGCGCGGCAAACCATGCGCTTTCGGTGACAACCTTTAGCCCGCCAAGCGCAGCGCCGTTGCCGGGTGCGTGAGTGAGAATCTGTTTGATGGGCTCGCCGGCAAGTTCACTTGCCTTGACGTCATCGGCCGAAATCTTGCCGAGCTTTGCCTTTTGCTCGAGTGTCGCAGCGGCGTCAATGCGCTCATAAGAAGGAGTGCCGAATTGAGGGGTTAACTCGGCGTAGCGCTGGCTCGGGGTTTTGCCCGTGACAGCTGTGATTTCGCTTGCCAGCAGGGCGAGAATCAGGCCATCCTTGTCTGTCGACCAGGCCTTGCCATTCAGGCGCAAGAAGCTTGCCCCCGCCGACTCTTCGCCGCCGAAGCCAATTGAGCCGTCGATGAGCCCAGGCACGAACCACTTGAAACCAACCGGAACCTCAACCAGCTTGCGCCCAAGCCCCGAGACCACGTGGTCGATCATGCTCGAAGACACCATGGTCTTGCCAACCGCAGCGTCAGCTGCCCAGCCCGAGCGATTGCCATATAGGTAGTCGATGCAGACCGCCAAGAAGTGGTTCGGGTTCAACAGACCGGCATCGCGCGTCACGATGCCGTGGCGATCGGCATCGGCATCATTACCTGTTGAAATCGTGAAGCGTTCGCGATCTGCAATAAGCGAAGCCATCGCGTGCGGCGATGAACAGTCCATGCGAATTTTTTCATCCCAGTCGAGACTCATGAATGCAAACTGAAAATCGACTGCCGGGTTCACCACAGTGAGATTGAGTTTGTAGCGCTCGCCAATTGCACCCCAGTACTCAACCGATGCTCCACCCATGGCATCGGCCCCGATTGAAACTTGTGCTTCACTAATCGCCTGCATGTTCACAACTTGGTCGAGCTGTGAAATGTAGTTCTCGCGAAAGTCAAACTTCTGTGCGTTGGGTTTCGCTCTTCGCACATCGCGCATGCCACCCAGAATTATTTCGTTGGCTCGAGCGGCAATCCAGTTGGTTGCATCGCTGTCTGCCGGGCCACCGTGCGGCGGGTTGTATTTGAAACCGCCGTCTGCCGGCGGATTGTGCGAGGGAGGTATAACTAGTCCGTCAGCCAAACTCGCTGAACCTTCGCTAAGCCCGAGATTGTGATTGATGATTGCGACCGACACAGCCGGTGTTGGTGTGTAGCCATCGCCCGAATCAATCAGCGCGATAACATCGTTGCCCGCCAAAACTTCGAGAGCGGTTTCTTGCGCAGGGCCTGAGAGGGCGTGAGTATCTTTGCCAACATAGATCGGGCCGTGAATGTTTTCGCGCTTGCGAAATTCGACGATTGCCTGAGTTATCGCTGCGATGTGTTGCTCGTTGAACGATCCGTTCAGCGAGCTGCCGCGGTGACCACTTGTTCCAAAGGCAACCTTTTGCTCCGCGCTCGACACATCTGGCTTGATTTCAAAATAGGCGGCAAGCAGTTTGTCGATGTCGACCAAATCCCTGGTTTGCGCCTTTTGCCCGGCTCGCTCTGTCATGAATCAAGTTTGACCATTAACCTTTATCTATGCCTAAGAAAACGAGTAACGGTTCAGTCAAGAAGAAGGCCTACGCCTACCTTGGCCCCGTTGGCACATTCACCGAATTAGCGCTCGCCCAAGTGCCAGAGGCCAAGGGTCAGG
>CAZDKF010000109.1:0-4363 GCA_964505955.1 uncultured Rhodoluna sp.
CAGGGCCTTGGTTTCGGCTTTTGCCGACAATTTCATCGAGCTTGCAGCGGCTTGCTCACAACTTTGCCAAGATTCTGCCGCCACCATCACCGAGGAGATAGTGGATGCCTACTTTGGCGGTCGAGTAGAAACAACTTCATGGAAAATCGCAGAGGCGGCAGTTTCAGGAAACTCAGCTGTCGCGCTGGCTCTGCTCAGACACGCTTTGGCGTCTGGACAAGATGCTGTTCTGATTGTCGGCGCGGTAGCAAAGACCATTCGTGATTTGGCAAAGCTGCATGGAAATCCGTCGGCCACCGCTGCCTCGCTCGGCATGAACCCTTGGGTGCTTGAGAAATCTCGCAAGAACCTTGTTGGTTGGAGCGACGAAGGATTTGCCAAGGTGATTAACGCAGTGGTCGATGCAGACGCGGCAGCCAAGGGTGCCTACAGAGATCCGAATTTTGTGCTCGAGCGCTTGCTGATTCTGATTGCTTCGAAAGGCAGAGCATGAACAAGCGCTTTGCGCTTTTCACCATTCTCTCGCTGATTTTCATAGCCATGGTGCTCAGGCCGCCTATTGCTGCAATCGGCCCGCTCCTGCAAGAAATCGCAGAGAATCTCAATCTCGACCCTGCGCAGCAAAGCCTGCTCACGGCTGTGCCGGTGCTTAGCTTTGGGCTTGGCGCGTTTCTCGGACCTTGGCTCATGCGGCGTTTCGGGCTGAATCAGAGCATGCTTCTAGTTTTGCTGGTTTTGTTCGTGGCCATAGTTGTTCGAGCCTGGTTTGGTTTCGAGCTTTTGTTGATTGGAACCGTGATGGTCGGCCTGGCGATCGCGATTGCTAATGTTTTGCTGCCCACTCTGGTGCGAGTTGACTTCGCAAAGAGAGCTTCGCTGCTCACGTCGGTTTACACAACTCTGCTAGCGATTTCGGCAAGTGCAATGGCTGCAACAGCCGTACTTTTGAGTGATGCCCTCGGAGGTTGGCAATTTGCGTTGCTGCTCACAGCTGTTCCGGTTTTTCTAGCAATCGTTTTTTGGCTGCTTCGGCTCGCCCAGAAACGTGTGAGCCCAGCTGAAGTTATCGAGCCGAGTCGCGGCAATCTCAAGTCGGTTCAG
The DNA here is from genome assembly GCA_964505955.1 of uncultured Rhodoluna sp. Taxonomy (GTDB): domain Bacteria; phylum Actinomycetota; class Actinomycetes; order Actinomycetales; family Microbacteriaceae; genus Rhodoluna. Next base: position 1,102 of record CAZDKF010000109.1, read on the forward strand.
CGCTCAGCCCTGGCCTGGTCGCTGCTCGGGCTCTTTGCAATTCAGTCGCTGGGCTTCTATGTTCTGATCGGATGGCTGCCAACAATCCTTGTCGATGCGGGTCTATCTGCTGCGGCCGCGGGTGGTTATCTCGGGCTAGCCACCGCGATTGGAATTCCAAGCGGTTTCGCACTAGCTCCACTGATTGCTAGATTGCGCAGCCTCACCTGGCTGATTGCGATTGCCTCGCTGCTGACAACTCTCGGCTTTACCCTGCTTGGTTTGCTGCTGATTTTTGAAAATGCGAGTACTTCACCGCTGTTGTTTGTGGTTTGCATTTTGATCTCGGTTGGGCAAACAGCAACGTTTCCGATGGTTCTTTCGCTCATCGCAACCAGGGCAAAGTCTCAAGAGGAAACCACAGCGCTCTCAGCATTCAGCCAAGGGTGGGGTTATCTTTTCTCGGCGGCCGGCACATTTGCCTTCGGTGCAATAGCAGCACTTCTTTCAAGCTTCACTGTCGTGGTCTTTGGCATGGCATTGCTGAGTGCGGTTCAGATTGTTTTCGGTGCATACGCCGGGCGAGACCCGCGCAGAGCGCACAAATAAAAAATCCCGCCGATTTCTCGACGGGACTCTCTAGAAAATCTTTACTTTAGGTCAGATGCCTTCTTGGCAATCGATGACTTGCGGTTAGCGGCCTGGTTCTTGTGGATTACTCCCTTTGACACTGCCTTGTCTAGCTTCTTGCTTGCGTTGCTTACAGCCTCGGCTGCCTTCGCCTTGTCTCCAGTTGCTACGGCTTCGCGTGCTGCACGGATAGCGGTCTTGAGCTCACTCTTTACTGCCTTGTTACGCTCGGCTGCCTTAGCGTTGGTGCCAATTCGCTTAATCTGCGACTTGATGTTTGCCATGTTTCACTTTCGTTTTTAGCCGCCCAAATGAACGGCTGAAGATTTTTGATGGGGGATTAGATGGAGACACTCATCTGAACCGAGTTAAACCCTACCAGCGACCGCTATTCATAGGCAACTATGCGACAATAGAGAGACCGAAATCGGTCATTTTCCAGTCATCGAGGTCTATTTTGTCGCCACGTGCCACCAGCCGTCTTGAACCAGCCAAGACCGACCCCGGCATGATCCGCAATTTCTGCATAATTGCCCATATTGACCACGGAAAATCTACCCTCGCCGACCGCATGCTGCAACTGACCGGCGTTGTAGACGACAGGTCGATGCGTGCCCAATACCTTGACCGCATGGATATCGAGCGCGAGCGCGGGATAACCATCAAGTCGCAGGCCGTGCGTATGCCCTGGGAGGTCGACAAGCAGGTCTATGCCCTGAATATGATTGACACCCCAGGCCACGTTGACTTTACCTATGAGGTTTCAAGATCGCTAGCCGCTTGCGAGGGTGCCGTTCTGCTCGTGGATGCCGCACAGGGAATCGATGCGCAGACTCTGGCAAATCTCTATCTCGCGATGGAAAACGACCTCGAGATCATTCCGGTTTTGAACAAAATCGATTTACCTGCCGCCCAGCCAGAAAAGTATGCCGAGGAGCTTGCCAACCTAATCGGCGGAAACCCAGAAGACTGCCTGCGCGTATCGGGTAAAACCGGTGTCGGCGTTGACGTGCTTCTCGACAAGATAGTTGCCACAATTCCTCATCCGGTTGGCGACCCTAACGCTCCTGCGAGAGCAATGATCTTTGACTCGGTATACGACTCTTATCGTGGCGTGGTTACCTACGTGCGCATGATTGACGGCAGCCTCGCACCGCGCGAGCGCATTCAAATGATGTCGACGCGTGCCGTGCACGAGTTGCTTGAAATTGGCGTATCGAGTCCAGAGCCAGAAATCACCAAAGGCCTTGGAGTTGGCGAGGTCGGTTACCTGATTACCGGAGTGAAAGACGTTCGCCAATCAAAAGTTGGTGACACAGTTACCAATGCGCAGAAACCTGCATCCGAGGCACTCGTCGGTTACAAAGACCCGTTGCCGATGGTTTACTCGGGCATTTATCCGATTGACGGCAGCGATTACCCAAACCTTCGCGAAGCCCTAGATAAGTTGAAACTCAGCGATGCCGCTCTCGCCTACGAACCAGAGACTTCGGTTGCGCTCGGTTTCGGTTTTCGCTGTGGCTTCCTTGGTTTGCTTCACCTCGAAATCGTTACCGAAAGGCTCGAGCGCGAGTTCGGTCTCGAGCTAATTGCAACGGCTCCTTCGGTGGTTTACGAAGTGACCATGGATGACGGCAAAGAGATCACCGTCACCAACCCGAGTGAGTTTCCGACCGGCAAGGTGAAGAAGGTGCTCGAGCCAATGGTTCGCGCCACGATCCTGGCTCCGAAAGACTACGTTGGCGTGATCATGGAGCTTTGCCAGGCCCGCCGCGGCACCATGATTGACATGCAGTACCTGGGTGAAGACCGAGTTCAGTTGCGCTACACACTGCCACTTGCCGAAATTGTTTTCGATTTCTTCGATCAGCTAAAGAGCAAGACCCAGGGTTACGGTTCGCTCGACTACGAAGAGATCGGCCTTGCCGAGGGTGACCTGGTCAAGGTTGACCTGTTGCTGCAGGGCGAGCAGGTAGACGCTTTCAGCGCAATCGTGCACAAGGATAAGGCCTACGCCTACGGGGTAATGATTACCTCTAAGCTTCGTGAGCTGATTCCTCGCCAAGCTTTCGAGGTGCCAATTCAGGCCGCAATTGGCGCACGCATCATCGCTCGAGAATCAATTCGTGCGTTTCGCAAGGACGTCTTGGCCAAGTGTTACGGCGGTGACATAAGCCGAAAGCGCAAACTTCTTGAGAAACAAAAAGAAGGTAAGAAGCGCATGAAGATGGTCGGCCGAGTTGAAGTTCCGCAGGAAGCTTTCATTGCCGCTCTCTCTAGCGATGGCGAGAAAAAGGGCGAGAAGAAGGGCAAGTAATGGCCCAAATGCCCGATGGCGAAATTGCACCGCGCGACGGATTGCTTCCTGCTTCGGCAGCCTTAGGTTTATCTGAGCGAACTCTGCACGCCTACCTGCACATTCCTTTTTGTCGCGTGCGTTGTGGTTACTGCGATTACAACACTTACACATCGTCTGAGCTTCAAGGCGTTACCGAGAACTCATTTCTCAACAACCTTTTGAAAGAAATTACTCTCAGCAAGAGTGTTCTTGAGACTTTGCACTTTGAGCAACGCAAATTTTCCACTGTGTTTTTCGGCGGAGGAACACCGACACAACTTGAGGCCGAACAGTTAGTGCTCGTACTAGAGACTT
>CAZDKF010000110.1:0-4297 GCA_964505955.1 uncultured Rhodoluna sp.
ATTGGCATCGCCGTTCGTGACATCAAAGCCTCCCGTGCCGAGGGCTTTCCAACCGAGCTGCTCACGACCGAAGTTGAGAAACTAATTCTCGGCGCTGACATTGTCATCGAAGTCATGGGTGGCATCGAGCCTGCCAAGACCTACATTCTTCAGGCGTTGAACTCTGGCAGCGATGTCATCACGGCAAACAAGGCTTTGCTCGCAACACACGGAACCGAATTGTTTGACACCGCCGAGCAGGTTGGCGCGCAACTTTACTTTGAGGCTGCCGTTGCTGCCGCTATTCCAATCATCAGGCCATTGCGCGAGTCACTCGCGGGCGACAAGGTGCAGCGCATCATGGGCATCGTCAACGGTTCGACCAACTACATTCTTGACCGCATGGATACGGCCGGGGTTTCGCTCGAAGAGGCAATGGCCGAGGCAACCGAACTTGGTTATCTTGAGGCCGACCCGACTCTCGATGTTGAGGGTTACGACGCCGCTCAGAAAGCAGCCATCCTTGCCTACCTCGCTTTTCACACCGAGGTTCCAATCGAACAGGTGCACCGCGAGGGCATAACAAGTGTCACTCCAGAACTGATGCGCGCGGCACAGCGCGATGGCAACGTCATCAAGCTTTTGGCAATCGCAGAGCGAATCGATGCAGACAAGTCTGGCGTTGAGGGAATCTCGGTTCGCGTTTACCCAACCCTGATTCCGCGCACCCACCCGCTAGGCGCGGTTCGCGGGGCATTCAATGCGGTTTTCGTCGAGGCAGAATCTGCCGGCCAACTAATGTTCTATGGCGCAGGTGCTGGCGGAGCGCAAACAGCAAGCGCGATTCTTGGAGACTTGGTTAGCGCTGCAAAACGTCACGTTGCCGGTGGCCCTGGTCTAGCCGATTCGGTGCACGCAAACCTACCGATTCTTGGGATAGATCGCATCTTCACCAGATACCAGATCACTCTTGAAGCCACAGATCAGCCGGGTGTGCTCGCCGCAATCGCAAACATCTTCGCGAGCCACGAAGTATCTATCGAATTCGTCGAGCAGACACCAACACCTGGTCGCAAAACTGCGAACCTAGAAATAGGCACTCACGAGGCAACCGATGCTTCGCTGTCTGCGGTTGTCGCTGCACTCGCTGCCAGCGATGCGGTCGAGTCAATTACCTCTGTCATCCGGTTAGAAGGAATCTAATGGCTCACCAGTGGCGCGGAGTTATCCGTGAATACATCGATCGACTCGACATAAGTGCAGACAACCCGATCATCACCCTCGGCGAAGGTGGAACGCCCCTCGTTGAGGCGCCGGCTTTGGCAAAGTTGGTCGGTGCAGAGCGCGTGATGCTCAAGGTCGAGGGAATGAACCCGACCGGTTCGTTCAAGGATCGCGGCATGACAATGGCTGTCTCAAAGGCTATCGGCCATGGAGCTAAAGCGGTTATCTGTGCGTCAACCGGAAACACGTCGGCCTCGGCCGCCGCCTATGCCGCAGCTGCAGGCATTCAATCCGTCGTACTTATTCCAGAGGGCAAAATTGCGCTCGGAAAACTCAGCCAAGCCGTCGCACACAAATCACAAATTCTTCAGGTGCGTGGAAACTTTGACGACTGCCTCGATCTAGCCAGAAACCTTTCGGCCAATTATGCGGTTCACCTGGTCAACTCGGTCAACCCCGACCGCATCGAGGGGCAGAAGACGGGCGCCTTCGAGATTGTCGATGCGCTCGGTTTCGCTCCCGACTATCACGTGCTGCCGGTTGGCAACGCGGGCAACTACTCTGCCTACTTCAAGGGCTACCTCGAAGACTTCAACGAGGGCCGCATCAAGCGCGTGCCAAAGATGTGGGGTTTTCAGGCAGAAGGCTCAGCACCTTTCGTGCAGGGCTCACCGGTAAAGAACCCCGAAACCATCGCTACAGCGATTCGCATCGGAAACCCGGCTTCGTGGGATCTCGCACTGAGCGCGCAGGAATGTTCAGACGGCAAGTTTGGCGCGGTTAGTGACAAAGAGATTTTGTGGATGCACCGCTTCTTGTCAAACGAGGTTGGCGTTTTCGTTGAGCCTTCATCTGCAACCGGAGCAGCTGGTTTGTTCAAGTCGGCGCAGCAGGGCGACTCGCTTGCCGGTGCAACCATCGTTGTAACCGTAACCGGCCATGGTCTCAAGGATGCCGGCTGGGCTTTGAAAGACGAAGACGGTGGCGACATTTTGCCAACCGTGGTGAACAACAATGCCGCCGAAGTTGCAGAGAGCCTCGGGTTGAACTAGTCATGTCTATCGTCGGTAGAAAAGTCTCGGTCAAGGTTCCGGCCACATCGGCAAACCTCGGTCCTGGCTTTGACACGCTCGGCATGGCACTTGCGTTTTATGACGAGCTTGAAGTTGAAGCGGTAGCCGACGACAAAGTTGTTGTCGAAGTAATCGGCGAGGGTGCCGGAGAAGTTGCCACCGACGAGACCAACCTGGTTGTTAAGTGCATCAAGTTCACTTTTGATCGTTACGGGCAGAAAATGCCAGGGCTCAGAATCAAAGCGCACAATGTGATTCCACACGGCAGGGGAATGGGTTCATCTGGTGCAGCTGTAGTCAGCGGCATCATGGCGGCCAAAGGATTGCTAGAAGGAATAGTTGAAATCACTTCTACAGAACTTCTCGATATTGCAACCGAGCTCGAGGGTCACCCTGACAATGTTGCGCCTGCGCTATTCGGCAGCCTCAACATCGCGTGGGAAGACGAGACCGGAGCGCACACCAAGAAGCTTTTCGTTCACCGTGGTGTCTCACCGCTCGAGCTAGTGCCAGACTTCAAGATGTCGACCGAGAAGGCTCGATCGCTTCAGCCAGAGTCGGTGCCGCACGAAGATGCCGTTTTCAACGTCTCGCGCTCGGCCCTCCTGGTCGCCGCGCTAACCCAGAGCCCCGAGCTGCTGATGGCCGCCACAGAAGACCGCCTGCACCAGAGCTATCGGGCCGAGGCCATGCCTGAGACCCACGAACTCATCCAGCTGATGCGCAAAAACGGGCACGCAGCCGTGGTTTCGGGCGCAGGCCCATCGGTGCTTGTGCTGGCCAGCGACCCCGCCGAGCGCCTAGAGGCGGCCAAACTGGCGGCAAAAAACTATCCACAATGGCGGGCTTTGCTGTTGGCTGTCGACTTCAAGGGTGCTACAGTTACTTTGCACCACTAAACAGCAGTTCATTCAGAACGCTTTGGTGAAATCCCTCGCAAATCTAATGCGAACGCACGCACAGTGCGGGTGATGACTAACAAATACCTGTCATCTGAATCTCAGAAAGAGAAATAACTACATGGATGAAATCCAAGACACACCAGCAGTAAAGAAGCCACGTCGCGCAGCGGCAGAAGGCGAAACTGCAAACACCGACTCAGCCAGCGAGAAGCGACCAACCCGTCGTCGTGGCGCAAGCAAGCCTGAAGGTGCTAGCGAAGCCAGCAGCGCAGGCGAATCGTCGTCGGCAGAAAAGCCAGCTCGCGAACCACGCGAGCAGCGCCCACCACGGGAAAAGCGAGAGTCAAACAACGATGGCGCTGCACGTGAAGGCGCTTCGAAAGACAACGAGACTCGCAGCAACGACTCTCGCAACGATCGTGATTTCAACGACGAGCGCAGAGGCGGAAACCGCAATCGCAACCGCAACCGCGATCGTTACCGTGACCGCGATGGTCGCAACCGCAACCGCGGCGGCAACAACCAGGGTCACGACCGTGACGAAATCGAACCAGAGATTTCTCCAGATGACGTTCTAGTTCCGGTTGCCGGAATTCTTGACGTTCTCGACAACTACGCTTTCGTTCGCACCAGCGGTTACCTGCCTGGCTCAAACGACGTATACGTTTCACTCGGTCAGGTAAAGAAGTACAACCTGCGCAAGGGTGACGCTGTTGTTGGCGCAATTCGTCAGCCAAAAGAAGGCGACAGCCAAGGACGTCAGAAGTTCAACGCAATCGTGCGCGTCGACACAATCAACGGCCAGACCCTCGAAGAGGCAGCAAACCGTGTTGAATTCGGCAAGCTGACCCCGCTATACCCGCAGAGCCGCTTGCGTCTCGAGACTGAAGCCAACCGCCTAAGCACGCGAATCATCGACTTGGTAGCACCAATCGGCAAGGGCCAGCGCGGTCTGATCGTTTCCCCTCCGAAGGCCGGAAAGACCTTGGTCTTGCAGGCGATCGCAAACGCAATCACAACTAACAACCCTGAGGTTCACATGATGGTTGTTTTGGTTGACGAGCGTCCTGAAGAAGTTACCGACATGCAGCGCACCGTAAAGGGCGAGGTAATTGCCTC
>CAZDKF010000111.1:0-4274 GCA_964505955.1 uncultured Rhodoluna sp.
CGCCGCTGTATGCAAATGTTCATGACCTGGATGCCGCCATCGAAGAAATCGCAGAGTTGGCAAAGCAGCCGCGCGTGCGTGCAATCGGTGAAACCGGTTTAGATTTCTATCGCACCGAAGGCGAAGAGAATGTCTTTCTGCAGCAACACTCTTTCGAAGAGCACATTCGCATCGCGAAAGAAAACGACATCGCCGTGATGATTCACGATCGCGAAGCGCACGAGCAAGTGGTTGAAACTCTAAAGCGAGTTGGTGCGCCAGGGAAAGTTGTCTTTCACTGCTACTCGGGCGACGCGCAGTTGGCCGAAATCTGCAACGAAAACGGCTGGTACATGTCGTTCGCCGGAAACATCACAATCAAGCGCAACCAGGATTTTCGCGATGCGCTCAAACTCGCTCGCCGCGAATTGATTTTGGTTGAAACTGATGCGCCGTTCTTGGCACCAGAGCCATATCGCGGGCGAACCAACTCCCCATATCTGGTTCCGATCACCGTGCGCTACATGGCCGAGCAACTCGGCATCGACGCCAACGAGATGGCTGCTCAGCTCACCAGCAACACCGAGCGGGTCTATGGCTCGTGGCAAGAAGGCCTCGCGTGAACGCCTCTGTAGCCGGCGCTGTCGAGCTCTTGGGCGCGGCCGACATCCGTGAATTGGCAGCCAAGCTCGGGGTGGTGCCAACCAAGAAGCTCGGCCAGAACTTCGTCACAGACCCCAACACGATTAGGCGCATTGTCGCAGCGGCCAAGCTAACCGGCAGCGAAACCGCGGTCGAGATTGGGCCAGGGCTCGGTTCGCTGACCCTCGGGCTGCTTGAGGTGGCCAAGAAGGTTGTTGCCGTCGAGATCGACCCCAAGTTGGCAAGCGAGCTTGAAGCTACCGTTGCCAAGCGTGCACCCGGCAAGGCCTTCGAACTGGTCAAGAACGATGCGCTCAGGGTTAGCGAGCTGCCAGATGCGCCAACCGCGCTGGTCGCCAACCTGCCATACAACCTCTCGGTGCCGGTGCTGCTGCACTTTCTCGAAACTTTTGATTCGCTGCGTTTCGGGCTCGTGCTCGTGCAGGCCGAGGTTGCACATCGCCTGGCTGCAACTCCTGGCAACAAGGTTTACGGAATTCCGAGCGTCAAGTTGGCTTGGTATTCCGAGGCGGCTCTAGCCGGAAACATCGGTCGTAATGTTTTTTGGCCTGCACCGAATGTCGATAGTGCGCTGGTCTATTTTTCAAAGCGCGAAGTTGCACTTGGTAGCGAAGCAGAACGCCTCGCAACTTTCGAAGCTGTTGATGCCGGTTTCTCGCAGCGCCGCAAAACTCTGCGTCAAGCACTCGCCGACTGGGCCGGTTCGGCAGCGCGCGCAGAAGAGATTCTGATTGCCGCAAAGGTTAGCCCTCAGGCTCGCGCAGAAGAACTAACCGTGCACGATTTCTTGAAGATTGCGCAGGCAAGAAATGTCTGAGCTTTCAAAACGTAGCGGTCAACTGCAATACACGTTCACCAAGCACATTGCATGTGCTGACGGCCCGCTGTTCTTGATTCTCAGTGACGTAGATCGTTGGCCCGGAAACCTGCATCCGAGACTTCTTGCATCTAATGGCGAGACTGAGTTGACTGTGGCATTTCGAGACAACTCACGCGCGACGATTCGGTTTGAGAAGTTGGCCGGTGAGGTAAACCGAATCAAGGTTGAGCACGAGGCAAGCACCATCAATTCTTCGGCCGGTGGTTTCGACTACGAAATCTTCTGGTTCGAACTTTTCGAAATGCTAAACACGCGACTCATGCCAAATCAGGTAGCTATCGCCGATGCGCCTGGCAAAGTGAACTTGTTCTTTAAGGTAGGCCCGCTCGGTGAAGACGGCTTTCACAACGTGGCAAGTCTCTATCTGGCAGTCGATCTGCGCGAGACCGTTACCGCTCAGATTTCGACCGAATACAGCGTCAAGGTAACCGGGTCGCTCGGCGACTTTCAGTTGCTTGCCGTGCCGACCGACGAGAGCAACCTGGTGGTCAAGGTTGCCATGCAGGTCAAGGCCGAGGCTGGCAGCCCAGAAGCCGTCAAGTTAGCGCTCGGCATCGATAAGCACGTGCCGGTGGCCGGCGGCATGGGTGGCGGTTCTGCCGACGCAGCTGCTGCGCTGGTTGCTGTCAACGAGTTGCTCGGGGCCAACCTCTCACCCGAGCGCCTGCAGGAACTCGCGGCTGGGCTAGGCAGCGATGTGCCGTTTGCGCTTGCCGGTGGGGCTGCCGTCGGAGTTGGCAGGGGAGACCAGCTGACTGAGGTAGAAGGTGTCGCACCTATTTACCTTGTTTTGATTCTCGACGAGCAGGGGCTTTCGACTCCTGCTGTTTACAGACGCTTGGATGACCTTCGCGCAGAGCGAGCCGAGCAAGTTGATGAGCCGAGTTTGCCGCCGGAACTCTTGGGTGTCTTGCACAAGTCGAACCCGTTCGAACTTGCCGAGTTGATGCACAACGACTTAGAAGAGGCTGCGCTTTCGCTTCGCCCAGATTTGCGAATCAAAATCACAACAGCGCTGCAACACGGCGCACTTCGAGCGATGGTGAGTGGCAGTGGACCGACCGTTCTCGCACTAGCTTCGAGCGAAGCTGCCGCAATTCAAATTGCGCGCACTATGAAAGAACTTGGTTACAACGCAATTGCCACACAAGGCCCTGCAATCGCAACTCGGCTCGTTGATTAGGCGCGTGATTTAGAACTTGGCACACATGCTCGGCGCAGAAAGCGTCTCACTTGAGTTTCCGACGAAAGAAGTTTTTAAGTCGGTAACCATCGGCATTAACGATGGCGATCGAATCGGAATCGTGGGTCGCAACGGCGATGGCAAATCTACGCTGATGAAAATTCTTGCGAAGACTCTCGAACCCGACAGCGGTCGAGTTACCCATCGAAACAATTTGCGCATCGGAATGCTCGACCAGAGCGACACCCTCGACCAATCCATGACTATCGGTCAGGCGGTTGTCGGTGAGCAAGCCGAACACGTTTGGGCTGGCAACGCCAAGGTGCGCGATGTTATCGGCGGGCTGCTAAACGATCTCGACTGGGCAAAGCCAGTCGGCGAGCTCAGCGGTGGCCAGCGCAGGCGCGTTGCCCTAGCTGCGTTGCTGGCCAAAGACCCCGATGTCGTGATGCTCGACGAGCCAACCCACCCCCCCGACATCGAAGGTGTTGCCTGGCTGGCCGGACACCTGAAGACCCGTTGGCCCGCAAACCAGGGTGGTCTCTTCGTGGTCACCCACGATCGCTGGTTTCTAGACGAGGTCTGCACCGACACCTGGGAGGTTCACGACGGCGTAATCGAGCCATTCGAGGGCGGCTATGCGGCATACATTCTGCAGCGCGCCGAGCGCGACCGCTCATCGGCTGCCACCGAAACCCGTCGCCGAAACCTGATGCGCAAAGAGCTGGCCTGGCTTCGCCGCGGTGCACCAGCCCGAACGGCCAAACCCAAATTTCGCATTGATGCCGCCGAAGAACTAATCGCCAACGAACCCGAGCCGCGCAACCGCCTCGAGTTGCAGAAGTTGGCAACCACCCGCCTTGGCAAAGACGTTATCGACGTTGAACACCTGAGCTACTCGACCCCCGCGAGCGAAGAACGACCGTCTCAGCAATTGCTAAACGATGTCACCTGGCGTCTCGGCCCTGGCGATCGCTTTGGCTTGGTTGGCGTCAACGGTGCCGGCAAGACCACTTTGTTGCGACTCATCGAAGGTTTGCTAACGCCATCGAGTGGCCGCGTAAAACTCGGCAAGACCGTGAAGATCGCAACACTCTCGCAAGAGGTGAAAGAACTCGAAGAGTTCTATGGCGAGCGAATCTTTACTTTGATCGCTCGAGAGAAAACCACCTTCAAAGCCGGCGGAAAAGAATTCTCAGCAACCCAGTTGATTGAGCAACTCGGATTCACCGCAGCACAATTGCAAACACCAATCGAAGATCTAAGCGGTGGGCAAAAGCGCAGGCTTCAGTTCTTGCGACTTCTCTTTGGTGAACCGAATGTTCTTATCTTGGATGAGCCGACCAACGACCTCGACACCGACATGCTTGCGGCCATGGAAGACCTGCTCGACTCATGGCCAGGCACGCTCATCGTTGTTACGCACGACCGTTACCTTCTCGAGCGCGTTACCGACATGCAATACGCGTTGCTCGGCGATGGCAATCTGCGGCACCTGCCCGGCGGTGTTGACGGTGAATGTCGCGCGCGCTTCGCCAAAGGCCGTGGGCACACCATCGGCATTTTGGG
>CAZDKF010000112.1:0-857 GCA_964505955.1 uncultured Rhodoluna sp.
TTATGTTGGGTTGCTCTGGTTGCTGAGCCGAAAGTTGCAACTTGGGCTGTTGTCGTCTGCGGGCAAATACTCGCTCACCATCTACCTGAGCCAATCGGTCGTTTTCGCAACCCTATTCTCAGGCTGGGGATTCGGGTTGTTTGCACAACTCGGGGTTCTGCCTGTCACCCTGATTGGTTTCGCAACCTGGCTTGCTTTGGCGCTTATCGCCAAACTCGTCGCAAAATCGGGTCGCAAGGGCCCGATGGAGTCGCTACTGACGGGGTTCAGCAAACTGTTTGCAGCTAAACAATGAACCTCGAGCAACTCGGTCTGCTGGGTGTGTTTCTAGCCGGCGCAACACCCTGGCTCGAGGCCGTGGTGGTCATCCCAGCGGGCTTGCTATTTGGTCTTGACCCGTTCTGGGTTGTGACAGCAGGGCTGGTTGGCAACGCAATCACGATTTTTTTGTTCGCCTATCTCGGTTCAGCAATTAGAGAGTGGATTCGCTCGAAGAGGAAAGACAAAACTTCGAGCAAACCTGATCGCTTTGCCAAGGCGCAAAAGTTGTTCGACCGCTATGGCATCTATGGACTGGCCGCACTCTCACCAGTTCTTGTTGGCACTCAGTTCGCGGCGGCCATTGCTGTTGCCGCCGGTGTGAAACCCCTTCGCACAGCACTGCTCATTACCGCGGCTACCGCAGCTTGGGCAATTGCCATAGCCTCTCTAATGCTGCTCGTAGGCTTAGACCGCTGGGCCCAATTCGTATAACTAGCTAATTTGCGTTGAGGAGAAACATGAACGCCGAACTGCTAAAAAACCTATTAATCGTGATCACGGTTGCCGTTGCCGTCTTCAAGGTTGCCCTCAACGAA
>CAZDKF010000112.1:867-3401 GCA_964505955.1 uncultured Rhodoluna sp.
TGAGGTCAAGAAGGCAGTTGAATACACAGTGACCAAAAGACGTTTTGAGTCGATCACAACCGTCGTCACTGCCACAGTCGTGCTCGCATTTCTTGCTCTCGGTCTTTATGGTCAGATTCAGCAACTGGTAGCCGGCTCTATTCAGGGACAGATTTGGCAAGACCTGGTTTTCTTACTTGCTATGGCGTTCGGACTATTCATCCTCGGCATTCCCGGCTCAATCTATAGAACGTTCGTCATCGAGGCAAAATTCGGATTCAACCGCACAACCGTGAAGACTTTCATCATCGACAGAATTCGAGGCATAGTGCTTGGTGTCTTGATTCTCGGCCCAATTCTGCTCGGCTTACTTTGGATTTATGCCCAAATTCCAAACCAAATCTGGTGGATTGCTTTCGTAGCAATCAATCTGGTCACTTTGATCTCCGCAGCCATTGGAACCAGCGTTATTCTGCCGTTATTCAATAAGTTAAAGGAACTACCTGAGGGTGAATTGCGAGACAAGATTCTTGCTCTTTGTGAGAAACAGAACTACAAACTGAAGCGCATTTACGTCATGGATAGCTCCAAACGATCATCCAAGTCGAATGCGTTCTTTAGCGGAATTGGCAAAACCAAGACAATCGTTCTATTCGACTCACTTATCGCCAATCACACTGTTGATGAGGTTGTGGGTGTTCTAGGCCACGAAATGGGTCATGACAAGCTCGGTCACATTCGCTCGATGCTGCTCTTGAACATGCTTCAGAGCTTCGTGATTTTTGCACTATTTGGCTGGGCGTTACAAGAGCCCGCGCTATCTGAAGCTTTAGGCGGTAGCGGAGTTCAACTGGTGCTGTCACTGATCGCATTCGGAATGTTGTTCTCGCCAATCAATTTCCTATTAGGGATTTTTGACAACTACATGACCAGGCGAAACGAGCACGGTGCAGACATTTTTGCTTCTCAGGTTTATGGCAAAGAGCACATCATCTCTGCCTTGCAGCGACTAAGTGCCGACAACCTAGCCAACCCTGCGCCACACCCGCTTTACGTGCTGGCTTACTATTCGCACCCACCGGCCAGCAAGCGCGTATCTCATGTTTTAGAGGCAAAGCTCGCCTAACGGTTTTTCAGTGAGGCTCAGACCCAGCCATTTACTAGCCGGCTGGGATGAAGCCTTTGTCTAGCTCCCATGGGCGAATCGGGGAGTTCTCGAGTATCCAAAACTGCAGATCTTTATCTAGGCCAAGAATGATTGCGATGCCAACCAGAACAAAAACGATGCCAAGCACTCGCTTGAAGTTTCCTTCTGGGTTTGTGATCCAGCGTGCTCTGCCAATTACCCTTTGACCCAGTAGCGCAATCACCAATAGGGTTCCACAGAGCCCAATCACGTAAGCCACTAGAAGCAGAATGCCTTCGGCAAACGAAGCTGGCAACACCGTGACCAGAACATACAGGTATAGCGGCGAGCAAGATGTGAACACTGGGCCAAGTGCGGCACCGGTGAGAATCGCGCCAAGCGTGCCACCACGCTCACGCGCCGCCACGAGTTGCTTGTTGCTTCGGCGCTGTAGCGAAAGCTTGGCAGAGACGGCATCCCAGAGTCTAGGAAAGATCGAAACAGTGCCGAGTGCAATCAAAATCGCGCCGCTAATCAATTGCCAAGTCAGCTGCGGAATGTCGATGAGTGCAGTTGTTGCCCTCAACAGAAGTGTGAAAATTACCACGGATGCGCCAAGTGATGCGGCGATGAGGTATGCGCGTCTTCGCGCTTCGGCAGATGGTTTGCCGAGTGAGCCGCCCACGATAACTGGCAGCAGCGGCAAGACGCATGGCGCGAGAGTGGTCAGCACTCCGGCAATAAATGCCCCGATTGCGAGCATTATGAAATTTTCTCTACAATCTCGGCAACCGTTGTGCTGCCATACCAACGCTGCAATTCTTTGCCGGCACTGTCAATCTGAATGAATGTGTGCTGCACGATTACGTCGTGCTTCTTTCGCATTTCGGTGTTCTCGTCGAAATCGACCAAGACGATGGTCAGGTCTTCGGGCATCTCGCTTAGGCCGGCTTCAAAACCGTCTCGAGCCGCTTTGCAGGTTGAGCACCAGTAGGCGTTATAAAACAAGACAACATTTGACGCTGAGTACTTTTCAGGCGCTGTCGAGTAGGTCTCATAGCTGATGTAGCCGGAAGTGGTGGCATAAACACCCTCGGGTGCTGCCGTGCTGGATGCCGTACTGGGCTCCGCCGCGGGCTCTGCCGGTGAGGTAGCTGCACAAGAGGCAAGCAGAAGCGCGGCGAGAGTAAGGCCAAGCAATTTAGCGATCATGGCTTTAGTTTCACACAGTTATTCCAGCGGGTCGCATTCAAATTGGAGCAAGCCTCTAACAACGCATTGGCTGGGGTCATTCAGATTCGTGACTTGCAGTTACCCCTCGCAACAAGCACCTTTTCGCTAGGTGTTCACGCCGCTAGTGTAGAGCAGTGGTGGCTACGACCAAGTGCCAGGCCTGGAGACATCGAAGACGTCCTTGAAAGAGCCTGGC
>CAZDKF010000112.1:3411-4257 GCA_964505955.1 uncultured Rhodoluna sp.
CAAACCGGGAAGACAACAAGTCCGCTCGCGGAATTTTGCATGATGCGATTGTGGATCTCTGAAACGAAGGTCTCGTTGAGCCAAAAGAAGTCCAGGCGGTGTCGCATTTCGCTTGGGCGATAGTTCATGGCTTCACAGTGCTTGCTGGTAGCGAAGATCCTTTTCGACCAAGTGCCAGGCCTGTAGACATCGAAGACGTCCTTGAAAGAGCCTGGCTTGGAGTAACTCAATACTCTAAAAAGTAAAAGATTAGAAGAGGAGAGCAGGTTGAAAACCCCTTCTTGGCTAAAGCCATTTCATGGTTATTTTACAACTCCAGGCGAACTCCTCCTTGTTTATTCGACTGCTGTAGCGTTTGCGTCTTTGGTATTGGTTTCCATCTACGACAGGTTGGCAGGACTTTCTGCGCTTCAAATCGCGATTCTAGTTATGGTCTCCCTTGACCTAGCTGGTGGTGTGATTGCAAATCTTTGCCAAGGGACGAGGGCTTACTGGCGATCGAGGAGCATCACCCTGAGACTGCTTTTCCTAGCAGTACATGCGATTCATGGAATTGCCATTGCTTTCGTTTTCCCCGAAGCAGCAGCCTCTGTAGCTATGGCCTACATTTGGATGATTGTAACTGGTTCCGTTTTGATCTTGACTCGCAACACGAGTGCGCCTCTGGCGCTCGCTTTGGTGGTGATAGGGGCAGCTGCTATTCATTTACCACAGGGACTCGAATCTGCGACGAGCCTGCTTCTTACCGTTTTTCTAGTAAAGCTGGTTTTCAGTTTTAGTGGAGGTCCTAAGCAACAAGGACAACGTGCATCTTGATTTATTGCATTGGTGAAGAAGCAAGAACCT
>CAZDKF010000113.1:0-4199 GCA_964505955.1 uncultured Rhodoluna sp.
TTAAGGGCGTCAGTTACCTCTACGACCCGGCCGGTGTTCGACTTGGTGAGGCCACCTACAAAGACAAGTATCCGAGGGTTTACTCGAGCGCAGAGCCAAAGGATAGTGACAGTTTTGCCCTTGCAATAGATGTTCTGCTTGCGCTGCCGGCAAACTTGCTGCCGAGAGTTTCTCAGATCGACGCCAAGTCAAAAGATGACGTCACGATGCAGCTGCGAGGCAACGCTGGGCAGCGAATTGTGTGGGGCGATGCCAGCCAGAGTGCACTTAAGTCGAAAGTGCTTGCGGCGCTGATTGAGAATCAGAAAATCACCGATCGAGTGACATTTGATGTGTCGTCGCCAACTGCGCCCGTGGTTCGCTACCGCTAAGACACGCCCGCAGATATGCGCTGTTCAGCACCTTTAAGGTCGTAGTTTCTAGGCGCAACTGAAAGTAGTTTGTGCACTTTAAGCCTCATGTAGAGGTTTAAAGTCGGCTCTCGGTTGTCGTTTGCTTAGTCGGAGGAATCTCGTGGGTTTGAATCAGAATTACCTGGCGGTAATCAAAGTTGTCGGCGTCGGCGGCGCAGGTGGCAATGCCGTCAACCGCATGATCGAAAAAGGTCAGCGCGGTGTTGAGTTTGTTGCAATCAACACGGATGCGCAAGATCTCATCATGTGTGAAGCCGATGTGAAACTCGACATAGGTAGAGAACTAACCGGTGGTCTCGGCGCAGGCGCTGACCCGATGGTCGGCAAGCGCGCGGCTGAAGATCACGAGGAAGAGATTGAGCTAGCGCTGCGCGGTTCTGACATGGTGTTTGTGACCGCAGGTGCCGGTGGCGGAACCGGAACGGGTGCCGCTCCAGTGGTTGCAAAAATTGCGAAGCGTCTCGGCGCTCTAACCGTCGGTGTTGTTACCCGACCATTCGCAGTTGAGGGAAGGCGTCGCGCAGAGAATGCGAACGCTGGCATCGAAGCTCTTCGTGCCGAAGTAGACACTTTGATAGTTGTTCCAAACGAGAGATTGCTAGATCACACCAACCAGTCTTTGAGTCTGGTCGAAGCTTTCAACATCGCAGACGATGTTTTGCGCGCCGGCGTGCAGGGCATCACCGATTTGATTGTCACCCCAGGCCTCATCAACGTTGACTTCGCCGATGTGCGCTCAGTCATGCAGGGAGCTGGCTCAGCGCTAATGGGAATCGGAACAGCCAAGGGCGAAGACCGCGCGATTCGCGCCGCCGAAGCCGCAATTTCTAGCCCGTTGCTCGAAACCACGATTGATGGCGCTCACGGCGTTCTGATGTTGGTTCAGGGTGCCCAAGACATGCGCTTGCACGAGGTTAACGAGGCCGTTCGCATGGTCAACGAAGCCGTGAGCCCAGAGGCGAACATTATCTTCGGTGCAACCATCGATGACACACTCGGCGATGAAATCAGAATCACCGTAGTCGCTGCTGGTTTTGATCCGGCAACTCAGCGCAGCAAGCCTTATGAAAGAAGAGAAGAGACTCCGAGGTCATTCGATTTGCCTACTTCAACGGCGACTACTGCCACCGCGGCAGGTGTTGCGGCAACCGCAGCAACCTTCGCTGCAGACAGCACGCCTGAAGCGTCGTGGTCGATTAATCAGCTGTCTGACGCAACCGGTGTAATCGAAACCGTCGAGCCAGTTGATTTCAACCGCAACGCTTCATCAGAGACTAGCGATTCACCGGCGGATTCTGGTTTCGGCGATGACCTGGACATCCCAGACTTTCTAAAGTAACCAAATATGTCTGAGCTGGCAGAGCGCTACGGCGCTGTAGTCGCTGCCATAGTTGAGCGGGCCAGCCAGGCTTCGAGAGACCCAGCCGAAATTCAGCTGATTGTCGTTAGCAAGAATCACGGCCCCGAACTAGTGAGAGAGCTTCACTCTCTGGGGCAGCGTGACTTCGGCGAGAATCGCGATCAAGAGGCAAAGCCAAAGGCCGAGCAGACTCAAGATTTGCCAGACGTCAACTGGCACTTCGTGGGCCAGCTGCAGTCAAACAAGGTGCGCTCGGCCCTCAGCTACAGCCGAATCATCCACTCGATAGATCGACCCTCGCTGCTCAGCTCGATTCAGAAAGAGCTGGTTTTGCAGAACTCCCTGGCCAGTGGCTTCATCCAGTTGAATCTCACGGATGATCCCGGTCGCGGCGGCGTTCAGCCCAAGGATTTACTCGAGTTTGCCGAAAAAGCGGTCGAAGTCTCGAACCTCGAAATTCTCGGGGTTATGGGGGTGGCTGCCCTAGACCGCGACCCGCGAATAGACTTCGAGACCATTGCCGCCGCTAGCCAGAGCCTCAGAGGCCTTATTCCGAGCGCTAAATCGATCTCAGCCGGCATGTCGCACGACTTCAAAGAAGCCATAGATTTCGGCGCGACACACCTAAGAATTGGCACGGTAATCACGGGTAAACGCAACCTTTAGTCATATCCTGAAGGTTAAGGTTTTTACACGAGGAGGACCATCATGGCTGGACTTATTACATCTGTTAGCGGCTGGCTAGGCTTTGGCGAAGAAGCCGAAGTTCAGACTTCCCGACCAGGGCAGCAGACTGCCGAGCGCACCCCGACCGTAAGCAAAATCACTCAGTTGCGCCCACGTCGCGGTGCGGCCGAGCAACCAAACGAGATTTTCTCAATCGAGCCAGACTCATACCTAGGTTCGGGCGAAGAGATCGCAAGCTACTTCCGCGAAGGTGTGACAGTTATCGTGAACATGGCCAAACTCAGTGACGCTGAGTCACTGCGCATGGTCGACTTCATGTCGGGCCTCAAATTGGCTCTACTTGGCAACATCAAGCGAATCACCAAGCACGTTTACCTACTAACGCCTGGTCACGTTGGCATCAACGACCCTGACCCAGCCGAAGAAGTGGTTGACGGCTTTCTAGTTCGCCCGTAACCCTGTGACGATTGTTCTACTCGCCCTAATCTGGGTGCTGCAGGTCTATTTCTGGGTTCTGATTGCCCGTTTCTTCATCGATCTGATTTTGACGACGAATCCGGTCTGGCGCCCAAAGGGTTTTTTGCTCGTGCCTGTCGAAATTGTGATGACGATTACAGACCCTCCGCTGAAATTCGTTCGCCGTTTCATCAAGCCCCTTCGGGTCGGCTCAATCGCCCTAGATTTCGGGTGGACTTTGACCCTGCTGGCCACATCGTTTCTTGAGCGATTTCTCACCACTCTGCTCTAACCCACAGCCAATCTCGCGACTTCCTTTACTGGGGTAATCTTGAATAACCCGAACAAGAGAGGTCAAAATGCCGCTTACTCCAGAAGACGTAGTCAATAAGCGTTTTCAGCCGACTAAGTTTCGTGAAGGCTATGACCAAGACGAAGTAGATGACTTTCTCGATGAAATTGTCGTCGAACTGCGCAGGCTCAATCAAGAGAACGAAGACCTTCGTCAGCGCTTGCTTGCCTCTGAGGCCAGGATTGCCGAGCTGCAGAGAAGTGGCGCTGGCCTGGCAAACCAACTCACCTCAAACGAGCCGTCTGTGCCCACCTTCGGCTCTCTCACCCCGGTTAGCGAACCAGCCCCGAGCAGTTTCCCGGTGGCAACCGATCCGTCTCAAATCGACGGCAACAGCACGAACAATCTTTTGCAGTTGGCTCGCAAGTTGCACGATGATCACGTTCGTGAGGGAATCAGCAAGCGAGACGCACTGATCTCTGAGGGGCACGCTACGGCTGCTCGCGTGATTCGTGAAGCAGAAGCTCAGCAGCGCGTCGAACTCAGCAAATTCGAGCAAGAGCGAGCCATGCTTGAGCACACGATTCTAGAATTGAAGAGCTTCGAGCGCGAGTACCGCATCAAAATCAAGGCCTACATCGAGGCGCAGCTCGCCGAACTTGAGCACCAAGCAACCAACGAAAATCCAAGTGGCGGCGATGGAAATTCTTCGCGATTGGCTCAAAACCCGCCAACGTTTCAGCTCGGTCAAAACTCGAGCGAACCTTTTTCTAGTTGATCAACCGGTGCCTTGACTAATGCCAGCTACAGCTAGTCGAAAATTCGTCGCAGCAATTTGCTTTTTGGCAATCGCTGGGCTCATCGCCACGGCAGACCAACTCATCAAGAATCAAATCGTTTCCGATTTCAAGATGTACGAAGTTCGTCCGTTTATTGGCGAGTTGATTCAGCTAACCTACGTGCTAAATGACTCGGCGGCTTTCTCGTTTGG
>CAZDKF010000114.1:0-659 GCA_964505955.1 uncultured Rhodoluna sp.
ATCTCGCCGTTGCCGGAACCCCAGGACCCAACTACCAGTTGCGCTTCCCCTCACCTGGGTTGATGCACGCAACCGCCGCCGCCATTCAGCTGACCAAGGTTGCCGACATCACCCTGAATTATCCAGACACCAACTATTCACCTAACGGTTTGGTGCCTGCCGTGATGACAACAGACAGCCCGGGAGTTGTCACATACTCGACGACCTCGCGAGCCACGGTTTGTGTTCTGAACACCAGCACCGGAGAAATCACCATCAAGGGTGTCGGCAACTGTGAGGTTGCTGGCAGTGCCTGCACGATTACTGCCACGAAGGCTGGCGACTCGAACTACGAGCCGATCACAAGTGCGGTAATGACAATCACCGTTAACAAGATTGCTCAGGCACCGCTCAACTTGGTTAACCTCGCAACCGCTGAGGTCGGTGAGTTCGATCTTGTTGCAGCAGGTGGTTCAGGAGCGGGTGCAGTCACGTTCGAAATTGTTTCTGCAGGCACCGCAAACTGTTCGATAGTTGCGGGCAAGCTAAATTCGACCGTTGCCGGAACCTGTGTCGTTCGTGCCACCAAGGCTGCATCGACAAACTTCACCGCAATCGTCTCTGCACCTCAGACAATTACAATCACCAAATTGAACCAGGATGTTCGTTTCACATCTACA
>CAZDKF010000114.1:669-4196 GCA_964505955.1 uncultured Rhodoluna sp.
CGACCTAGTCGCAACTGCGACATCGACACTGCCTGTGACCTTCTCGATCACTTCTGGCTTGAACACAGTATGTAAATTCGACCCTCAGAACCCAGCGCGCGTTCAGTTCTTGATTGCCGGCACATGTGACGTTCGCGCCACTCAGGCTGGCGACGGCGCATTCAAGCCTGGCAACGTGACCCAGTCGATTGTGGTTGGCGCTCTCAACCAGTCGATCACCTTCGCAACCATTGCCGACAAGCCGTTTGGCACCCCAGCCTTCTTGGCGGCTGCAACCAGCAACTCTGGTCTTGCAATCGCCTTCTCACTCGGCGGGGCAACCACAAACCAGGCTTGTTCGGTTGCAAGCAACGGTCTCGTTGAGCTCTTGGCCGCTGGAACCTGTGAGATTTTTGCAGACCAGGCCGGCAACGCAACGTACTCTGCAGCCTCGCAAGTCAGCCAGAAGTTTGAGGTGAGCCCGGTTCAGGCCGGTGCACCGCACATCTTCTCACTCAGTGGTGGAGTTCAGTCGGCGACCGTTTCGTTCTTTGCGCCTTCTTATACGGGTGGTGCGCCAATCGCCGGTTACGAGCTCGTTGCCACTGGAACAGACAGCAGCGTCTTCACTAACTCGGCCTGTGCAATCTCGGGTGCAGTTTTGAGCTGCACCGTTATGGATCTAAACCCTGGTGTTGCCTACACCCTAAAGATTGCAGCAATCACCAGCGCTGGTGTCGGCATCTACTCGGCCGGTTCTGCGATTCCGGTTACCGCCATCTCGTCGCCGACATCGGTTACCAATGTTGTCGCAAGCGTCGCTAACAATGACATGACACTCACCTGGGATGCGCCGATGGCCGTCGATGGCTCATTCGTGAGCTATGACATTTACGTTGCTCCTCGCGGCATCGACTTTGCTCAGACTCCGTCTGTGCAGGTAATGGCGATGAACACCACAACGGCAACGCTCAACAACGTAACAACTTCGTCTGTGCGCTCATTTGGTCGGGCGAGTATCGGTCGCATCTACAAGGCATCCGTGCCAACCGCGTCTCCGACCACTCCATCAAATGTTCCTGCCGGCTTCGACGTGAAGATTGTCACGATCACGACCAACATGGCAACCGAGATGGACGGCAACAAGACCATGGGTTCCACGCTGCAGAAGACTGCACCGACCGCGCCAACTCAGGTGAACACAATGGGATACGCAGCTGGCGATCTTTTGATTACCTGGTCGCAGCCGATTAACGATGGTGGTTCACCAGTGCTCGACTACGAGGTTTCTGTAAACGGTGTCGTTGCCTGTGCCGCGGTTACCTCGACAAACTGCATCAAACTGAATGTCTCTAACCAGGTGGCCAACACGGTTACCGTGTCGGCACGCAATGCCTATGGCTCATCGACTGACGCGAGTGCCACCTACGGAACTAACCCGCCACCACCGCCTGTTGTAACTCCGACACCTACGCCGACCCCGACTCCGACACCAACAGTTACCCCAACGGTAAAGCCAACAGTTACCCCAACGGTAAAGCCGACCGTTCGCCCGACTGTCAGACCAACCGTTTCACCGTCGGCTAGCCCGTCGGTCACGGCCAGCCCATCCTCTACTCCGGTGCCAACCAGCACGCAAGCGCTGCCGCAGCCTTCGGAGGAGCCGACTTCAATTCCGCCAGTAATCGACCCAGGCTTTACCGTGCCTGAGATTGTTCCTGGCGCCCCTGTTCCAAACCCAGCGATCGGTGCGACCGGTGACGATAACGCCCCACCAGCGCCATTCGATCCGCTCGCGTCACCGGAAGGTGTAGTTGCACTCACTCAGACATTGGGTGACATCGCAGCTATCGCTGGGTCGGTTGCAGCAGCCGCTGCAGCCGCCGCCGCCGGAGCTGCTGCAGCTGGTGCTGCAGCAGCTACCGGGGGTGCTGCTTCGGGTTCAAACAGTTCTGGCGGATCGGGTTCTGGCGATGCCGGCTCGGTTGCGACTGTTGATGCCGCTCACGAAAACTACGAAGACCGCCGCCGCGGGCGCGGTGATCGCTGGAAGATTTGGCGTCGAAAATGGATGACGATTCTCGATAAACCATCGATCAGGTTAATCGATTGGTTGTCAAAGTTCTCGCCACTTGCAACTCGAATTGTTGAAGACGGCGCGTACCTTCGCGCAGCCACCGGCGTGTTCTCGATTATTCCAGCCGTCGCGTCAGTTGTACTTGCAGTCGCTTCGCTCGGCATCAACAACGGTCTCTTCGTTCCTCCACCTTGGCAGCTGTTCTTGCTAATTGCAGTTATTGGAATCTTTGACACGTTTGCAGGTTTGCTCGGAACTGCAGTGTTCGTTATCGGTTCGATTTTCTTGGGTGCCGGCACCGACATCGACAGCATCAGAATGTTGCTCGGAGTTGTGATTGTCGGATACGGCCCAGCGTTGCTCGCAAATGCCTTCAGGGCTTTCAGAAAAGTTAGCGAAAGCGGCAATTCCTATTGGTGGGAGCGCTTGGTTGACCTGGGCGTGCTGCCATTTATCGGTGGTTGGGTAACCGCAAGCATGATCTCAGCGCTGCCAGCTCTTGCCGGTGTGACACTTGCCGTGGCCAACCACGTCTCAGATTTTGCTCTAGCAATTGCGCTTGCGATTGCTGTCAGGGTTGGCCTCGAAGAGTTCGTTGCGAGATATTTCACCGAGCGTCTGAACTACCTGCACCCTACCGAGGTCAGAGAAACCTATGCTGGCTCGAGGTATGTGGCCCTAGCCGTGAGATTGAGCGTATTTATCTTCGTGACCGCCGCGCTGATGGGTAACGACTGGAGAGTCTGGCTTGGCTCTGCCTTGTTCGTTCTGCCGACAGTCATCGGCTGGTTTACCGACCGCTTCCCGAACTATCCGTGGCTTTGGAGAATTCTGCCAACGGGTGTACCGGGCCTAGCCTTCACGCTGGTCGTAGCCTCGGTCACCACTAGCCTGGTGGGCAGCTGGTTTGGCCCAACCCCAGACCTAGTGCTCTGGTCATTTGCGCTGCTACCCATTCCGCTGCTCGGCTTGAGCATTCTGCAAATGCTCGGTCGCCACGGAGAGCCTGACGAAGTGCGCTGGATTCAGCGACCAAGATTTGTTTGGTTGTACAGAATTGGTGGTGTCGTGATGTTATTTGTCACCATGAACCTAGCGGGAGTCATTTAGTGCCAAAGAAAAAGTCGAAGCGCAAGCCAATCAGCGAAGTCAACGAAGATCAGCGTTACGAAGCGCGCAATTCGCGACGCAACCGAATGGTCAAGTGGGCTTCTATCTCGATCATCATCGCTTTGGTGATGTCACTGCTTGCAGCGGCGATTAGCGTTGCACCATCTAGCGCAGCAACCCGCCCGTTCATTTCGAGTGAATCGCCAACTCCCTGCCTGCCAATTGATTCTGACGGCGATGGTCAAACCAACGACATCGATTCTGATATCGATGGCGATGATGTGGTGAATGGCCTCGATGATGACACCGCATACGCTGCTTCATCCTGCATAAAATTCCGCGGATGAAAAAAGTGGTCTTT
>CAZDKF010000115.1:0-4182 GCA_964505955.1 uncultured Rhodoluna sp.
CTAGCGACCTAGACCTGTCGGTTATCAGCCAATCGCTGCGCGGCAAGGTGCAGGTGACCCCGGGCCGTTTGGTTTATCAGGCCGCAGAGTTGAAGGTTGGAGTCAACACCCATCCCGGCCTAATTGTCGGCGCACCCGTCGAAATACCCCTTGCCGGTGTTTACGAGCTCTATCTGGTTTACGACCTGCAGCGCGAACAGCAGACTCTCGACCTCGTGCAAGGCACGCTTGTAATCGGTGGGCTGATTGTGCTTCTGATCATCGGTCTGGTGAGTTGGTGGGTGACCTCACGAATTGTTCAGCCGGTGCGACGAGCCGCGCGAGTTAGCGAAAAGATTGCAGAAGGCGCGCTCGATGAGCGAATCGAAGAGCAGGGCGAAGACGTCATCGCGCAGCTAGGTCGATCGTTTAACGCGATGGCAGACAACCTGCAAGATCAGCTAAAGCAGTATGAGCAAATCTCAAAGATGCAGCAGCGGTTCGTGTCTGACGTTTCGCACGAACTGCGCACACCACTAACAACAATCAAATTGGCCGGCGAGTTGATTTATGACAATCGCGAGGGCTTTCCAGCGCCAATCAAAAAGAGCGCAGAGGCCATGAACTCGCAGATTCATCGTTTCGAGACTCTTTTAGAAGACCTGCTTGAGATTTCGCGATACGACGCGGGTGCAGTTGCCGGAGACTTCGAGAAGGTTGAACTTTTGTCAGTTGTGAAGTCGGCCATCGCTTCGATTGAACCGCTAGCCGAGAACAAGGGTTGTGAGATTGTTCTCGAAGCTCAGGCAGAATCAATCGAAGCCGAAATTGACAGTAGACGCATCGAGAGACTTGTGCGCAATCTGCTCGCCAATGCGGTTGAACACGGCGAAGGCAAGCCCGTCGTGGTTGCAGTCGCGGGCGGGGCCAACGCCGTTGCCGTCAGTGTTACCGACCAGGGGGTCGGCATGACGAGAAGCCAGCTAGACCGAGTTTTCGACCGCTTCTGGCGCGCAGACCCAGCTCGAAAGCGCACCTCCGGAGGAACGGGCCTCGGCTTGGCCATCTCGCGCGAAGATGCCAACCTTCACTCGGGATGGCTGCAGGTTGCCGCCAAGCCGAACGAAGGATCCACCTTCAGGCTCACGCTGCCGCGCTACCAGGGTTCTGTTTTCTCGCAGTCACCGCTGCCATTGCCACCGAAAAAGAAGCAGGTGAAAGATGAGAGCTAGAAGTTTCAAGATTCTGGCGTTGCTTCTTCTGGCCTCTCTGACCCTTAGCTCTTGCGCCAAGCTGCCCACTGTCTCTGAGGTGCGAGTTGGCTCAGACATTCAATCTGAGTTGAGCACCGACTACCTGTACTACTCGCCAAGCGATCCGATTGCGGGTTCTGGGCAGCAGGCAATCTTGGAGGGCTTTCTCAACGCCGCAACAGGCCCGCAAAATGACTACGAGGTTGCTCGAAAGTTCTTGAGCGAAGACTTGGCTTCAAGGTGGAATCCGAGCGACGAACTTTTGATTGGCGACGCGAGACCGGTAGTGAATCTCTCTGAACTCAATGACGCTACTGTCACGTTCAAAGCAGCTGCGCGCGTTGATGAACTTGGTCGATACCAGCAGTTTGTTCCTGCCCTCACCCGCAACATGAAATTCACCTTTGTCGAAGAGAACGGTGAGTGGCGAATTAGCAAAGCTCCAAACACCACTGTTTTGGTTCGCCCTGTGTTCGAAGTGCTTTTCAAGAACTACTCGCTGTTCTTCTATGACAATCAAGAGCGCTACCTGATTCCAGAAACACGTTGGTTTGCAACCAGAGTGGCAACCTCAACCAAATTGGTGTCTGCACTTTTGGCCGGACCAGAGTCTTGGTTGGCCGATGCCGTTCAATCTTCGTTTCCGAGCGGAACCAAGTTAGCGCTCGATTCGGTTCTTGTGCAAGACGGTGTTGCGATTGTTGATCTCGATGCTTCGGCAAATAGCACGACCATTTCGCAGAGGCAGCGCATGCTTGTGCAACTCACAGCTACGCTCACGCAGTTGCCTAACGTTTTCTCGGTGCAAATCAGAATCGAAGGAGTGCCGCAGAACATCGCAAACCTTCCATATCAGGTTTCGCTCGCCAATAACCCCGACCCGATTGTCTTGAGCGCCGAGGGGTTCAGGCAGCTTTCAACAGATGCAATGCCGATGACTCGAGCGAGCGAGGCCGCGTTGGCTTGGGGAGCAGTCGAGTTTGGAATCAACAATCAACAGACCCTCTTGGCCCTCAGTGGCCCAAGGGGAGTCGGTCTCAGTCGACTGGTTGGCGGCAAGGCAGACCCAATCGCAATCGACTCGAGGGCGGGTCTGCTCGCCCCAGAGATAGATCCGCAAGGCTTCATCTGGACCCTCGGAGCCTCAAAAGACTCGGCCCTGCTGGCCTTCAACTCATCTGGCGAGCAGCGCTTCGCAACTCTTGGCTGGCTGGCTCAGGGAGAACACCTAGCATTCTCAATCTCTCGCGAGGGCGGCCGAATCGCCTTTTTGATGCGCTTCGAAGACTCGGTGCGAATCTATGTCGCGGCTATCGTGCGAGACGAAAACGGCGCTCCGGTTTCAATCGCGACGCCCATCCGTGTTGGCGCATCTGAACGGCCCGTCAGTTCAATTTCATGGATAGGTGACACGACAGTTGCGACCATCGCCGAATCTGTTGGCAGCCCGAACTATCCGCTCTACTTGCAAATCGGTGGTCAGTCAAAACGACTTTCACCGGTTGCCGATGCGAAGTCGATTGTTTCGAATGGTCTTTCTTCGGCGGCCTATTCGCTCGAATCAAACCAAGATCTTCGTCTGCTACGCTCGCTGACCTGGATCAACATCGCAAAGGATATTTTGGCGATTCACTTCGCGGGCTAACTGCTCAATTCTCGTAATCGGTTAGCAACTCGAGCGCGTTGCTAATTTTTGTGTTGGCATGAGCCATGAGTTTTTTCGAACCGTTGCTCGATTTGCTTTTGCCTTCTGCCTGCGCCGAGTGTTCTCTGCCACCAACGGTTTACTGCCGAGATTGTTTGAACAGGCACGAGGCTCACTTGGTTGAGCGAAGTTACTTGCCCTCGCAGTCGCCGCACTCTGTGACCAAAAAGTTGCCGGGTCTTGCACTATCAGTTCTAGACGATTCGGTTTCGAGGGCGATGACGGCCTTCAAAGAAAAGAATCAATTTGCCGTGGCACGCTCGATGGTCGATGCGCTGTTGCCGGACGAGAGTTTGTGGCAGGTCGATCTAGTTGTTGCTGCTCCAAGCGCCAGAGCCAACTTCAAGAAACGCGGATTCGTACCCGCAGAACTGATTGCCGAGCGGGTTGCCAAGCTCTGGGGTCTGATGCACATGCGCTCGGCGCTCACACTGGTTAGAAGAGTCGAAGATCAGGCCTCACTCACCGTGGACCAACGCCAGCAGAACCTGATTGAGGCCATGCGGGCTAACTCGAGACTCGCGGGCAAGCGGATACTGCTCGTCGATGACATCGTGACCACCGGTTCGACCATTGCCGAGGTTGCCAGAGCCGTGGCCGCTGCCGCAGCCGAGCCGGTGGCATTCGTGGTTTTGGCCGAAACTCTGCGCCGGCAAGCCCCCAGCCCACATCCAGCAGGCTTTCAGGTTGGGCCTATGCCCTCGCCTAAGATTGACTAAGTAAATCAACCGACTCGTCTGGAGCTCAATCTTGGCAAATATTCTCGACAAGGTGCTGCGCGCTGGAGAAGGCCGAATTCTCGGCAAACTGCGCAACTACGCGAACGCTGTAAACACTCTCGAAGAGTCATTCAGCTCGCTTACCGACGAAGAGCTCAAGAGCGAAACCGATAGCCTGCGTGAGCGTTACGCCGCCGGTGAGTCGCTAGACGACATGCTTCCAGAGGCTTTCGCGGCAGTTCGCGAAGCCGCAAAGCGAACTCTTGGAATGCGCCCATACGACGTTCAGATCATGGGTGGAGCCGCCCTTCACCTCGGCAACATCGCCGAGATGAAAACCGGTGAAGGTAAAACTTTGGTGGCCACGACCGCTGCCTACCTAAACGCCATTGCCGGTCGCGGTGTGCACATCGTTACCGTGAACGACTTCTTGGCCAACTATCAGAGTGAACTCATGGGTCGCGTTTTCAGGGCACTCGGAATGACGACCGGTTGCATTCTCGCCGGGCAAGACCCAGCGCAGCGT
>CAZDKF010000116.1:0-2207 GCA_964505955.1 uncultured Rhodoluna sp.
CGCTCTGTTGGCCAAGTCACGCAAGCGCATCAGTCTCGAAGACTTCACCAAGGCCCTCGAAGACGGCAAGGTTGAGTCGCTCAACTTGGTCATCAAGGGTGACGTTTCGGGTGCTGTCGAAGCGCTTGAAGACTCGCTGCTCAAGATCGAAGTAGATGACAGCGTTCAGTTGCGCATCATCCACCGCGGTGTTGGTGCGATCACAGAGTCAGACGTAAACTTGGCGACTGTCGACAACGCAATCATCATCGGATTCAACGTCAAGCCAGACAACAAGGCTCGCGAGCGTGCAGACCGCGAGGGCGTCGACGTTCGTCAGTACTCAGTTATCTACGCGGTTCTTGATGACATCGAAAAAGCACTCAAGGGAATGCTCAAGCCGGAATACGAAGAAGTTCAGACCGGAACCGCAGAGGTTCGCGAACTGTTCAAGTCTTCAAAGGTTGGCACCATCGCCGGTTCGATTGTTCGATCTGGTTCAATCAAGCGCAACTCTCTGGCTCGTGTTCTTCGCGATGGCAAGGTCATCGCAGACAAGCAGAAAATCGAATCGCTAAAGCGCTTCAAGGATGACGCAAGCGAAGTCAAGATCGACTTCGAATGTGGTATCGGCCTGAGCGACTTCAACGAACTGCAGCTCGATGACATCATCGAGACCTACGAGATGCGCGAGAAGCCGAGAGTCTAGAGTGGTCGATCACGCAAGAGCCAGAAAGCTCGCAGAACGAATTAAGGTATTGGTGGCCGAAGCTCTTGAGCGCGCGGTTAAAGACCCAGATCTGGGCTTCGTCACCATTACCGATGTGAAGGTCACACCCGATCTGCAGCACGCCAAGATTTTTTACACAGTTTTTGGCACCGAGGCCGAAAAGCAGCAGTCAACCGAGATCATCGAAAACAACAAGGGTTTGATTCGCCGAGAGGTAGGTCGCGGGCTTTCTATTCGACTAACCCCGACGGTTGAATTTGTCTCAGACGAGATTCCGGTGATTGCGGCACACCTCAATGACCTGCTAACCGAGGCCAAGAATCGCGACGCCGAGGTGAAGGAACTCGCTAAGAATTCGGAGTTCGCCGGTGAGGCTAACCCCTACAAAGAACCAAAGACTCAGGGCGAAGACGACTAAACATGGCCTCGGGCTTGGTTCTTATTGACAAACCAAAAGGCTGGACCAGTCACGACGTGGTGGCAAAACTTCGCGGAATCGCTGGCACCCGGCGAGTTGGCCATGCTGGCACCCTCGACCCGATGGCAACTGGCTTGCTTTTGATTGGCATTAACTCGGCAACCAAACTGCTCACCTTCTTGGTTGGCGCATCAAAAACCTACGAGGCAACCATTCGACTTGGTGCAAGCACAATCACCGATGACGCCGAGGGCGAAACTCTTGAAGTTGCGAAGGTTGAAGCAGTTCGAGCCATTACCGCCGAGCAGATTGAGTCGGCGCTCAAGTCTCTTCGTGGCGAAATAATGCAGGTGCCATCTTCAGTTAGTGCAATCAAGGTTGATGGCGAAAGGGCATACGCCAAGGTTCGCGGCGGTGACGAAGTGAAGCTGGCAGCTCGACCGGTCACTGTCTTTCGCTTCGAAACAACATCAGAGCCGCAACTTGTGCAGAGCGACGGTGACGTTTTTCTTGACTTCAACGCGACCATCGAGTGTTCAAGCGGAACCTACATCCGTTCTCTAGCGCGAGACCTTGGCCAACAGCTCTCGGTAGGCGGGCACCTGACTGCACTCAGGCGAACCAAGATAAACAACTATGCAGTCGAAGACGCACAGCAACTTGATGGTCTCACTCGAGAGTCGTTGAAGGTTATGCCAATGGTCGCAGCGGCAGAGAGCGCTTTTGTAATTCACAGCGTCAGCGCTCAGGAGGTCATCGACCTTCGACACGGCAAGCGAATAGCTTCACAGGGTCTCACCGGCTCTGCAATTGCGGCGGTAAGCAACGGTGAGCTAGTTGCGATGCTCGAAAGCGTGGGACAGCAACTCAAGTCGACAGTAGTTTTTGCGGGGGAGAGCGATGATTGATTGGCTAACCAACCTGCTGCTTGCGATCTCATTCTTGGTGGCAGCGGCACTTTTTGTGCTGAGCGTTGCGCGTCGTAAACCAAGCTTGGTTTCGCTCTCAATGATTGGTTTGGTTGAGCTCGGTTTGCTGGTGCAAATCGTGGTCAGCATCGTGCTGGTTAGTGGCGGGGAG
>CAZDKF010000116.1:2217-4175 GCA_964505955.1 uncultured Rhodoluna sp.
CTTCGTGGCCCTGATGATTCCGATCGGGGCCGGATTTTGGGGCTTGGTTGAGCGCACTCGCTGGTCGACCATGGTTTTGGCGGTCGCGGCGGCCACGGTTGGCGTGATGCTGGCCAGAATGCAGCAGATTTGGCTTGGTTTCTAGAGGAATTAACCTTGCGTTAACTTTCTGACCAGTTCTTCTTCACCAACCCTGAGCAGTATTTAGGCATGGCCGAACCCCAAACTGCTCAGACCGAGCGCCGCTCGCTGAGGGCCAAGCCCTTCTCTAAAGCAGATCGAGTCTTCTTCAAGTCAGCCACGTGGGCGGCAAACTCATCTATCGTCTTGGTCTCGCTCATTTTCGTCTTTTTGCTGTGGCGCTCTTGGCCTGCGTTTGAGTCACAGGGCATCGACTACATCTTTGGTTCGACCTGGGATAACAACCCAGAAAACCTAGTCATGCAAATCGGCCCGATGCTTTGGGGCTCGGTGTTGGTTTCGTCAATCGGAGTTGCTCTCGCGGTGCCGATGGCAATTTCAATCGCCTACTTCATCGTGTTCATGGCTAACGCTCGCTTCGGCAAAATTGCGACGGTCATGATTGACCTTCTAGCCGCGCTGCCATCTGTTGTTATCGGCCTCTGGGGTTTGCTGATTTTCTCGCCCGTTGCTGCCGGTTGGGCAGAAATGATTTACCAGGGGCTTGGTTTCATTCCGATCTTTGATAACACCTCTGGCAACTTCTTGCGCTCGCCATTTATTGCCGGATGGGTCGTTGCGGTAATGATCGTTCCGATCATCGCATCGGTAACCCGTGAAATCTTCAGTCAGCTCGATCGTGACCTAATCAGCGCTTCTCTTGCGCTCGGTGCAGGTCGCTGGTCAACTTTCCGACGCGTTATTCTGCCAACCTCGAGCGGTGGAATTGTCGGAGGTGTTCTTCTCGGACTCGGTCGCGCGCTCGGTGAGACCGTTGCCATCTTCTTTGTTTTAAACCTTGTTTTCGAGGTCAACTGGTTCAACATTCTCGAAGACCAGGGTGGCTCTGTTGCGTCGATGATTCTCGCTAAGTTCGGCGAGGCTGGGCAAGATGAGGTTGCAGGCCTCATGGCTGCAGGTGTGGTGCTGTTCGTGGTGACTCTGTTTGTAAACATGATTGCTTCCTTCATCGTGGCGAAGGCTCAACCATGGAGAAAGTAACCGCGATGCCAATCGACCCGACTCCGGTTGCGCGACCAAAAAACGCGGAGCCCTGGAAGCAAATCACCTTCTCTGGAATCGTGACGATTGTTCTTGCCTCTACCGTTCCGCTTGCAACCGGTCTTTTGGCCATGGTTTTCGGGCTGCGTTTCGAGCTCGCTCTGCTGTTCGTCTTCTTGCCTGTTCAGCTCGTTCTCGGCGTGATTGCCGGGCGCCGCTTCTCTGGCAAGCGCGGTCAAGCAGACGCAATTCTTCAAATCTTTGTAATTTTCTTCGCCATGACCGTCTTGGTGCTTCTAGTTTCTGTGGTCTGGTCTGTTGTCGAGCGCGGCTCTGCGGCACTGAGCTGGCAGTTCATAACTCAGAACAACGTCTACATCTCTGGCCAAACTTCACTCGAGTATGGCGGTCTAGGCCACGCGATTATCGGAACCCTCTTGATTGTTCTGCTAAGCACGATTGTCACTGTTCCGCTTGGAATCGCAACGGCCGTTTATCTAACTGAGACCACAGGCAAAACTCGATCGACAGTGCGAACCCTCATCCAGGCACTAAGTGGTTTGCCATCTGTCGTTGCGGGTCTATTTATTTACGCGATGTTTATCGCCTCGGGGTTAACCCAGTATGTTGGCTGGGCTGGTTCGCTAGCACTGATTCCGCTGATGCTTCCAACGGTCACACGCGTGGCAGAAGAATCTCTGCTCTTGGTTCCGCAAGAACTTCGCAACGGCGCTCTTGCGCTCGGCTCTTCAGCCTGGAAGGCGTTTTGGCTGGTA
>CAZDKF010000117.1:0-4043 GCA_964505955.1 uncultured Rhodoluna sp.
GCGAGCAACATTGAGCGCCTGACGACGGGTGTCTTCCTCCCCCATGTACACGACACAATCAAGACCCATCAGCGCAGCAGCGGTTGCTGATGCAACTCCATGCTGACCTGCACCAGTTTCGGCAATTATGCGCTTCTTGCCCATGCGCTTTGCAAGCAGGGCTTGCCCGAGCACATTGTTGATCTTGTGCGAACCGGTGTGGTTCAAATCTTCACGCTTTAGAAATACACGGATGTCGCCAGCGTGGCTCGCGAATCTGGGAACCTCAGTGATAATCGAAGGCCTGCCGGTGTAGGTGCGGTGCAGTTCGGCTAGCTCGGCTCGAAACGACTCTTCATTTTTCGCCGCGTTATATGTGAGCTCGAGCTCATCTAATGCGGCGATCAGACTTTCGGGCACGAATCGACCACCGTACTCACCAAAGTACGGACCGCTCTGCTCTCGAAGGTTTGTCATGAGTAAAGTCTAAATCGCCTAGACCGAAGTGAACTGACGAATTAGCTCGCTTGCGTCGCCTGTAACAAGCGCTTCGCCTACCAAGACAACGTTTGCACCCGCGTCACGGTATTGCCTAACGTCTTCCACAGTTCTAACTGCGCTTTCGGCAATTTTGATTGTTTGCTCAGGAATCAAGTGACAGAGAGTCTCGAATAGCGAGCGGTCTGTCTCAAATGTCGACAAGTCTCGAGCGTTTATTCCAATGATCTTGCAACCGTGGTCAACCGCGAATCGAACTTCTTCATCGCTGTGTGTTTCAACAAGCACATGCAAACCAAGCTGTTCCGCAAAGGCTTTCAATTCGATTAATCGAGCACCAGGTAGTCCAGCGACAATGAGCAGAATCATATCTGCACCGAAGGCTCGCGCCTCGAGTATCTGGTATTCGGTTGAGATGAAATCTTTTCTAAGAAGCGGAAGCACTACGCCTGCCCTAACCTGTGCAAGGTCATCAAGGGAGCCAAGAAATTCTCGCTGCTCGGTAAGCACCGAGATTGCGCTCG
Organism: uncultured Rhodoluna sp.; assembly: GCA_964505955.1. GTDB lineage: Bacteria > Actinomycetota > Actinomycetes > Actinomycetales > Microbacteriaceae > Rhodoluna. Next base: position 1,002 of record CAZDKF010000117.1, read on the forward strand.
CACCCGCGCTTTGATAGACCGAGGCTAGAGCCGCCGCGTCTTCAATCTGACCTAACTTGCCCCGTGATGGGCTTGCGCGCTTAATCTCGGCAAGTACCTTCATTTGATTCGCGGGAGCTAACGCGTTGAGAACATCAATTGTTCTGGTCTGATCAGACACAATCCTTTCAAGTCGTGACCGACTCAAGTTCTTTTCTCTGAGTTCGGCATCCTCGAGTGCGCCGGCGTAAAGCCCAGCAAGCACTAGTGTGAGCTCTTGCTCTTACTGCCACCTACGCCGTAGCCGGCCTTCTTTAGCAAGAAGCCTGCAACTAAGCCACCTAGGGTGAGCACTACCGCCGCTATAGCAAGTGCGGAACTACCGAACCAGACAGCCGCCGTGCCAGCAACCGAGGCGACCATGATCGCCGAAACTGTAACCCAGGCCGCAACCGAGTCTCCGTGACCTAAATCTGTGTTGTTTGCTGACATGTCAGCCTTTCTCTTCTAGCCAATTCTATCCGCGCTGGTTATCCCAGAGGTCAATTGAACTCTCTGGTTTTGCCTTTGATGCACGCCGACTACCTGCTCGTGGTGTGCCGACTGCCGACTTGTCTTCGTTGCTCCAGCTTTTTGAAAGCCGAAGAAGCCAGGCTCCTAGAACGATTGTGACAGCAACAGAGGCTATCCAGAGATACTCGAAACCACTGCTCGTAACGGTGACGTTCGACAGACCGTGGGTGTTCGCGATGCCGGTTAGGCGATCTAATTCGCCGTCGAGTGCTGAAATCTGCTTTTGCAGAATCATCGGCGCAATCAAGATCAGCGCTCCAAAGTTTGATGAAATCAAAATGATAATTGCTGCAATCCGGGTCTTGGCTGCCGATATGGCCACAACCGAAAGCGCTGCCAATGACAGCAGGGCGATGGGTGATGTCGCCGCAAATGTCGTTGCTCCGTCGAAGGAGCCGAGTTCAACTTTTGAGCCGTCAACCTGCATCGTTACCTTGAACCAGGGTTGTGCTAGAACTATCAGGGCCAAAAGTTGTGGCGCTAGGGCTATCGCTAAAGCTCTTGGCCTACTCATTTACAACTCGCATTCCATTGGCTGCTGCGATAGCCGCTAGGGTCGCTCTTGCTTTATTGACGGTCTCGGCAAACTCCGAGCTCGCGTCAGAGTCAAGAACAATTCCGGCACCGGCCTGAATGTGCGCAACAGAGTCTCTGATGAACGCAGTTCTGATGGCTATGGCAAGATCGGCGTTGCCAGCGAAATCGAAATAGCCGACAACCCCGCCGAAGATTCCACGACTGGTTGGCTCTAACCTCTCGATGATTTCTAGCGCCTTTGGTTTAGGAGCACCACTCAGTGTTCCCGCTGGAAAAGTCGCCCGGAAAACGTCAACAACTGACTTTTCGGCAGACAACGCTCCTTCAACGGTTGAAACCAAATGCATTATGTGGCTGAACCGACGAATTTGCATGAATTCGCTAACCTCTACCGAAGCTGGATCGCATACCTTCAGCAGATCATTGCGGGCTAGGTCTACGAGCATTAGGTGTTCGGCCGTCTCTTTAGCGTCTTCGATCAGTCCCTCGGATAGAGCGTTGTCCTCGTCTGTGTTTTTGCCTCTCGGGCGTGAGCCAGCAATCGGATGCATGGTGACAGCGTTGGCGGCAACTGTGACGAGGGCTTCTGGCGATGAACCAACCACTGAAAAGTCTCCAGATTCATCTGAGAGATTCAACAGATACATGTAAGGACTCGGATTGATTGATCTGAGCACTCGATAGCAGTCAAGCGGAGACGCCTCTAATCGTTGATCAAATCGCTGTGACAAGACAACCTGAAAAACATCACCCTTTTTCACGTGACCTTTGGCTTGCTCGACCGAATCTAGAAACTCGGCTCGTGCTGTGCGGCTGGTTGCGTTGTCTGGAGAAGCGAAATCGATCTCTGCGAGAAAAGACTGCGCGGGTTTGAGCAAATTAGTTTTCATCCGCGCTAAACGTGCCAATGCCGCTTCATAGGCCGATTCAACCGCTTGCCCATCGACTACAAAAACATTGGCCAGCAAGATTAGGTTTCCGGTGAGGTGGTCAACGATGACCATATCTGAGACCATGCTGAGACAAACATCCGGGCTCTCGTAGTCTGAAGGCTTCGATGCCTTTAGGTCTTCAATTTCGCGGATTATGTTCCAGCCGATCATTCCGACCAGACCAGAAGTCAATGGAGGAAGTTCTGATTGCGTATGCGATGGCCAAGCTCGGATGACCGCCTCGATGGACTCAAGACCACCAGCTGCAAGTTTGCTCGTCGAGTCAGGAAAGGCAGATTCGCCAGATGTTGACACCCACTCGCAAACGCCATCGCGCTGCTTGATCAGCGAACCTCTCGAGTTCACACCGATAAAGCTATAGCGAGACCAAACCCCCTGGTCGGCAGATTCGAGCAGGAATGACCCGGGCCTACCGTCGGTAAGTTTCTCGTATATCGACAGTGGTGTGTCATTTCCGCTAAACAGCGTTTGGGTGAGCGGAATGATTCGAAACTTTGCCGAAAGCGCTTGAACCTCTTGTAACGTTTTGGAAGGCTTCATGAACCTGACGCGGCCGCTCTCATAAGAGCAATCTGAGCGTTTCTGTCGACGTGCTTGAAAATTGCGCTACCGGCAACAAATGTGTCGGCCCCGGCCTGTGCAGCTCGAGCTATGTTGCCAATGTCGATACCGCCGTCTACCTGGAGCCACGCAGATAGCCCGTTGCTATCGATAACGGCTCGAGCCTGCGCAACTTTGTCGAGGGTTCTCTCTATGAGCGACTGACCACCGAAGCCAGGTTCGACGGTCATGATGAGAACTTGGTCGAACGCAGAAAAAATCTCTGCGTACTGTTCAACGGGTGTGTTTGGCTTGAGTGCTAGACCAGCCCTTGAGCCACGCTCACGCAATTTCTGAGCCACCAAACGTGGGTTGTCAGTGGCTTCAGCGTGAAAAGTTACCGAGAAGACACCAAGTTGCGCGTACTTCTCGGCCCATCGGTCGACATCTTCGATCATTA
>CAZDKF010000118.1:0-1755 GCA_964505955.1 uncultured Rhodoluna sp.
GGGCCTGAGCGCTAGGTAATCACTGACCACATCGGCAATGTTGACGCGAGATTTGACCTCTTCAATGTCTCTCGCGCTTATTCTGCCTGCCATGCCAACAATCCTAAGTACTAGAACGAACTAGAACGGCCGCCGACCAGGCGGTTATGCAGGGTTAGCGCACTCTGGTCGGTTAGGCAGGCTACCTGGTCGACAATGACTCTGCGTTTCGCGGCTTCACCCTCAGCGATCTTGAATGCGCCCGTCGAATAGGCATCAAGCTCGGCACCGTTTTTGGCAAGTAGCGCATCTGCAAGTTCGGTGAGTAGTGCGCGTTGCCATTCGTAAAAGGGTCGGCGTGAGTCGTGCGACATAAGAAATGCCGAGACAAGACCTTTGAGCACGCTTATTTGCGCTCGGATGGCTGACGGCACCAGAAGTTGCGATTGAAAACGCGTGGCCTGGCTGCCAGCAGACTCAAGCGTGCGCGCCGTCGAGGCCTGAACGAATTCACCAATCAAAGACGAAGTTAGATTCTTCAGCGTCGCGAGATCTTGCGGAGTTTCGCTGAATGACTTGAGCCAGTATTCATTTCGTTCGAGATGTTCAAAGGCTTCTGAAAGTTGCGAGCGATCTATTTCGCCACCGTTCCAAAGTGAGATTTTGTCGATTAGGCTCTCGCGCGAACCGCGATCTGCGAGCTCGCGAAGATTGATGTAGCCAGAAACAATAGCGTCTTCGAAGTCGTGAACCGAGTATGCAACATCGTCGGCGAAATCCATCACTTGGGCTTCGATGCACTTTTGTCGCGAAGGCGCACCATCGCGCAGCCAGACAAACACCGGTTCATCGTCTGCGTAGACTCCGAACTTAACGCCCTTGCCGGCTCCAGAATCACGAACTGCTTCGCTAACGGTCCACGGATATTTGCAAGTGGCATCGAGACTCGCCCTGGTTAGATTTAGACCTCGAGCTTCGCCGTTTGCGCTGAACACCTTGGGCTCAATTCGAGTAAGCAGTCTTAGCGTTTGCGCGTTGCCCTCAAAACCGCCGATATCGCTTGCCCACTCGTTGAGCGCAGTCTCGCCATTGTGCCCAAATGGCGGATGCCCAAGATCGTGAGCGAGACAGGCCATGTCGACAACATCTGGATTAATGCCGAGCTCGCTTGCCATCTCGCGGCCAACCTGGGCTACCTCAAGTGAGTGAGTGAGCCTGGTGCGAGCAAAATCACCCTTTTCTGGCGAAAGCACCTGGGTCTTCGCACCGAGCCTGCGCAAAGCACTCGAGTGCAGAACGCGGGCTCGATCACGGGCGAACTCGCCACGCTGAACGTTGCTCTTGCGAACCTCAGGCTCGAAGCGCTCGCGGTCGAAGTCGCTGTAGCCAGTTTCTACGCTGCCCACTTATCCCCCAGACACATTTAGTTCGGCCTCTAACAACCTAGTGCGGTCGTTGCCAACCAGTTGCTGCGAGTCGAGCCAACCTTCTGGCAGGGTGGTGCTCTTAGCTCCGCCGGCGCGACCGCGCGGGCCTTCTGCCTCTTCACCCGGATAGGGCTGCTCGCGGTCGAGTTCGGCAAGAATCTCATCCATGTGTTCAAGGCTAAGCACCTGCGCGAGACGAGCACGAAACTCGCCACCGACCGGATAGCCCTTGAAATACCAGGCAACGTGCTTGCGAATGTCGCGGCAGGCGTGATCTTCGTTTTCAAAATATTCAACCAACAGTTCGGCGTGACGCTTGAACGCGTCGGCCACTTCGCCAAGGTTCGGC
>CAZDKF010000118.1:1765-3992 GCA_964505955.1 uncultured Rhodoluna sp.
ACGGCCCGGCAGCCGCGAGCCTCGTCGTCATCGAAGAACGCGATGAGCAGCTCGGCGTGACGGCGGAACGCATCGGCAACCTGGCCCTGGGTCGGCTGAATCGGGTTGATTGCCGCGTCTCAGTCTGGGTCGCGCTGGTACTCGTCAAAGGCCTGCTGGAGGTCACCGAAAAGCCACGGACGACCTAGGCAGCCACGACCGACAACGACACCGTCCACTCCGGTCTCACGCATCATGCGAATCGCATCTGCGGCCGACCAGATATCTCCGTTGCCGAGAACCTGAACATCGGGCAAAGATTCACGCAGTTCTGCAATTGCGTTCCAATCGGCGACTCCAGAGTAATAGTCGCTCGCGGTTCGACCGTGCAGTGCGATTGCTGCAACACCCGCGTCACGCGCGGTCTTGCCGGCATCAAGAAAAGTGAGATGCTCGCTATCGATTCCCTTGCGCATTTTGACCGTCACCGGAAGCTCACCCGCGGCCTTGACTGCAGAATTCACAATCGCCTCAAACAAATCGCGCTTCCAGGGTAGGGCCGCACCGCCACCCTTACGCGTCACCTTTGGCACCGGGCAGCCGAAGTTGAGATCGATGTGATCTGCCTTGTCTTCATCAACCAAAAGTTTGATGGCCCGAGAAATGGTGACCGGGTCTACACCGTAGAGCTGCACGCTGCGCACGTCTTCACTTTCGTGATGCCCGATTATGCGCAGTGAGCCCTCGGTCTGCTCGACCAGAGCGCGCGAGGTAACCATCTCGGATACGTAAAGGCCGCCACCGAATTCGCGACAGAGCCTGCGAAAAGCGGTGTTTGTTATGCCAGCCATCGGAGCCAACACCACGGGGGTGTCGATTTCGATTTTGCCGTACTGCAGAGCAGGCTGGCGGCTAGCGGTGGTCATCGACTTAGCCGACCAACTTCTCGGCTAGGTAACCCTTTAGCTTGCTTAGCGACACTCTCTCCTGCGACATAGTGTCTCGCTCGCGAACAGTAACCGCCTGGTCATCGAGCGATTCGAAGTCAACCGTGATGCAGAAAGGCGTGCCGATTTCATCCTGGCGACGGTAGCGACGGCCGATTGCGCCAGAGTCGTCGAAGTCGATGTTCCAGTGACCGCGAAGGTCTTGGGCAAGGTCTCGAGCGATTGGCGAGAGGTCTTCGTTTCTCGAAAGCGGCAACACGGCAGCCTTGATCGGAGCAAGCCTGTAGTCGAGACGCAAAACGGTTCTGACATCTACGCCACCCTTGGTGTTTGGCGCTTCGTCTTCGGCATATGCGTCAACCAAGAAAGCCATGAGCGATCTGGTCAGACCGGCAGCCGGCTCGATTACGTAAGGAACCCAACGCTCACCCTTGGCCTGGTCGAAGTAAGACAGGTCGACGCCAGACTCCTTCGAGTGGGTCGAGAGGTCGAAGTCGGTGCGGTTGGCGATTCCCTCGAGTTCACCGAATTCACTGCCCTGAAAACCGAAATTGTATTCGATGTCAACGGTTCGCTTCGAGTAGTGCGAGAGCTTTTCTTTCGGGTGCTCAAAGAGGCGAAGGTTCTCGCGCTTGATGCCGAGATCTAGATACCAGTTGAGCCGCTGCTCGATCCAGTAATCGTGCCACTGCTCATCGGTGCCCGGTTCGACAAAGAATTCCATTTCCATCTGCTCAAACTCGCGAGTTCTAAAAATGAAGTTTCCGGGAGTGATTTCGTTTCGAAAAGACTTTCCAATTTGACCGATGCCAAACGGCGGCTTCATTCGCGCCGCCCCAAGAACGTTGGCGAAGTTAACAAAGATTCCCTGTGCGGTTTCTGGTCGCAGGTAGTGCAGACCAGATTCGTCTTCGATCGGGCCGAGGTAGGTCTTCAATAGTCCGTTGAACAACTTCGGCTCTGTCCAGACATCCTTGGTGCCACAGGCAGGGCAAGCAATTTCGCTCATCGACTGTGGCGGGCGGCCCTTCTTTTCTTCGAAGGCCTCTTCGAGGTGGTCTGCGCGATAACGCTTGTGGCACGAGGTGCACTCGATTAGCGGGTCGACGAACTCTTTTACGTGCCCACTGGTTTCCCAAACCTTGCGAGGCAAGATCACGGATGAGTCCAGACCGACGACGTCTTCGCGGCTGTTCACGACGGTTCGCCACCATTGGCGCTTGATGTTTTCTTTGAGCTCAACACCCAGAGGCCCGTAATCCCAGGCCGAGCGGGTTCCACCATAGATTTCGCCAGCCGGA
>CAZDKF010000119.1:0-3942 GCA_964505955.1 uncultured Rhodoluna sp.
GATGATTGTGAAGTTTGCAAGTTCTTTGATGACCGCGCTTTTGCGACGAGCAACCAGGGCGAAGAGCTCTACCCACACTGCTTCGTTTGCGGAGAAGTGAAAAAGAAGGCAATCTACGGAATGCCGAGTAGGCCACTCGACGAAGAGCGTTATGAGACCATGGGCTGCATCATCGATCTAGAATCACCAAACGTCGACTGGATCTGTCGCAAGTGCGAAACTGAGAATGACGAAAGTTAAAGTAGTTCTCGGCGATATCACAAAACTCAAAACCGATGCAATCGTTAACGCCGCAAATGTGGCGTTACGTGGTGGCGGCGGAGTTGATGGCGCTATTCATCGAGCGGCCGGAACTGGGCTTCTTGAAGAGCTGATAGAAAAGTATCCCGACGGAATTGTGGTTGGCGAAGCAGTGCCAACCTTTGGCCACAAACTCAAAGCCATGTATGTAATTCACACGGTAGGCCCACGCTATTACCTGGGTGGAGTCGATCACGCCAAACTTCTTGCCGACGCCTATATAAACTCAATGCGAGTGGCCAATGATCTCGGTTGCAAATCAATCGCATTCCCTTCAATCAGCACCGGTGTCTACGGTTATCCAATCGCCGAGGCTGCCGAAATTGCCGTGCGCACAGTGCAAGAGGAGATTGCTGCCGGAAACGAATTAGAAGAAATTGTCTTTTGCTGCTTCGACCAAGAAGCCGCAGATTACTATAAAGAACTGCTAGCCAGTTAGCCAAATAGCGCAGGCAGGGTTGCCTTGAACGCTGTGCGCATTTCTGCGAGATCGAATGTCGAGACATCCTGAATTTCAATCTCGCCAGAGTCGTCGGTAACACCAATTCGAAGAACCGGAATGCCGCGAGCCTCACATCAAGCCAGACGCGAGCGCCCATGTTGAACCTGAAACACGATTCAACTAGAGCCTGAGCCAAACCTGCCTCACTGAGGTCGTGGGCTGACTCAATCAGACCCTGAAGCGAAGCTCCGTGCAGCAGGTCGGCAAGTGCAGCCTCGTGCGCGAGGTCGACAACCGGCGGCCGGCCACCGAGGTGGTCGTGAATAACGTCGGCCCAGACAGACCCATCGAGCTCATCGCGGGTAACGCCGAGCAGGTAGATGTTGTTTCCGGCATCCTGCCAGCCAGAGGGGATGCGCCTAGCGACATCATCAATCACGCCGAGAACACCGACCACCGGGGTCGGGTGAATCGCAATATCGCCGGTCTGGTTGTAGAACGAGACGTTGCCGCCGGTAACCGGAATGCCAAGCTCAAGGCAGCCATCGGCCAAACCGGCGGTGGCCTGCTTGAACTGCCACATGACCTCGGGGTTCTCAGGGCTACCGAAGTTGAGGCAGTTGGTTACCGCCATGGGCTTTGCGCCACCAACCGCCACGTTTCGGTAGGCCTCGGCAAGCGCTAGACGTGCGCCCTGGTATGGGTCGAGCTGGCAGAAGCGGCCGTTCGCGTCGGTGGCAATCGAGACACCGAGACCGCTGGTTTCGCTAACGCGAATCATGCCACTGTCGTCTGGCATGGCAAGCGCCGTGTTGCCGCCTACGTAGTGGTCGTACTGGTCGGTGATCCAAGACTTCGAAGCCTGGTTTGGCGAGGTGACAATCTGCCAGAGTTGCGCACCGAGATCGCTACCGCTTTCGTTTGCGCGATACAAACCGCGGGCGTGAACCGAGTCTGCGTTGAGCGCATCCTGGTATGAAGGAAACGCAACTGGGCGTTCGTAAACCGGACCATCGTGGGCAACAGTGCGAGGTGGAACGTTCACGATTTCTTCGTGACCCCAGTTGATGTAGAGGCGAGGCTCGGTGATAACTTCACCGAGAATCGAAAACTCGACTTCCCACTTGTTTACAATCGCTTCAAACTTCTTGCGATCTTTCTTTGGAACAATCGCCATCATGCGCTCTTGTGATTCGCTCATCAGAATTTCTTCTGGAGTAAGTGATTCGTCTCGCTTCAAAACGTTTTGCAGCTGCACTCGCATTCCTGCATTACCATTTGACGCTAGCTCGCTAGTAGCACACGAGAGACCGGCGCCGCCTAGGTCTTGGATTCCTGCAACCACGTTTGCCTTGTAAAGCTCTAGGCAGCATTCGATCAAAACTTTTTCTGCGAACGGGTCGCCAACCTGCACTGCTGGTCTGCGCGAAGGACCATCGCTGTCGAAGGTTTCAGACGCGAGTACCGAAACACCACCGATTCCGTCGGCACCGGTGCGAGCACCAAAGAGAATTACAAGATCTCCTGGGTTTGACGCGATGGCAAGTTTCAAATCCTCGTGACGCAGCGCGCCGACACTAAGTGCGTTTACCAACGGGTTGCCCTGGTAAACGCGATCAAAAACCGTTTCACCGCCGATGTTCGGCAGACCAAGGCAGTTGCCATAGAACGAAATGCCGCTAACGACGCCGTTCACAACACGGGTGGTGTCTGGGTGATTGGGTGCACCGAAGCGAAGCTGATCCATGACGGCGATTGGGCGTGCGCCCATGGTCAAAATGTCGCGAACGATGCCGCCAATGCCCGTAGCTGCGCCCTGAAAAGGCTCGATGTAGCTCGGGTGGTTGTGGCTCTCCACCTTGAAGGTGACCGCCCAGCCCTCGCCGATGTCGACAACCCCAGCGTTCTCACCCATGCCGACCATGAGGTGCTTCTTCATCTCATCGGTAACTTTTTCACCGAACTGGCGAAGATAAATTTTCGAAGACTTGTATGAGCAGTGCTCAGACCACATAACCGAATACATCGCGAGCTCGGCACTGGTTGGTCGACGCCCGAGAATCTCACGGATTCGTGAGTATTCGTCTTCTTTGAGACCGAGTTCTTTCCACGGCTGCGCTTTGTCTGGAGTCTCGGCTGCGTTGGCGGTTGTGTCAACGCCCGATGCGATTTTCTTTTTGAAGAGCGCCATGTCTTTGCCCTACGCGTTCACTAGTGTGTTCAGCACAGACTTGAAGAACAACAATCCGTCAACACCACTTCGCATCGCAACATCGGTGTCTGGCCCAAAGCCAGGCTCAACCGCGTGCTCAGGGTGCGGCATCAAGCCAACGATGTTACCGCGCTCGTTGCGCAAGCCGGCGATGTCGTTCATCGAACCATTTGGGTTCACGTCGAGGTAGCGAAAAACAACAAGACCCTCACCCTCGAGTCGCGCAAGTTCTTCTTCGGTAGCGATGTAACCGCCCTCGCCATTTTTCAACGGGATGGTGATCTCCTGATTCATCGTGAACTGATTTGTCCAAGCGCTGTCGACACTTTCAACGCGAAGCTTCTGATCGCGGCAGATGAAGTGTTGGTGCTCATTGCGAATCAATCCGCCAAGAAGAAGGTGCGATTCAACAAGAACCTGAAAGCCGTTGCAAATTCCGAGAACCGGTAATCCTTGGTTTGCTTTCTTTATGATCTCTTGCATCACAGGTGCCTGCGCGGCGATTGCACCGCACCGCAAATAGTCACCATATGAAAACCCGCCGGGCAAAACTACGGCGTCAACTTTTTGTAGTTTGGTGTCTGCGTGCCATAGCGAAACTGGTTCACCACCGGCCAAACGAATTGCTCGTGCCGCATCGCGGTCATCGAGTGTGCCCGGAAAAGTTACTACGCCAATCTTCATGTTTAGTTCTCGACGGTGACGTTCACAACGTCTTCGATAACCGCGTTGCTGAGAAACTCGTCGCCAATCTTGCGGGCGTCAGCGAGGTCTGCGTCTGTGATTGGCCTGTCGAAGTGAAGCTCGATGCGCTTGCCTATTCTCACGCCTCTGATGTCTTTGTTTCCGCCGCGCTGCAGAGCGTTTGCCACTGCCTTGCCTTGCGGGTCTAGAAGGTCAGCCTTTGGCATGACCTCAACGATGATCTTTGGCATGTTTCCCCTAAATTTGGGCTTTTGCGAGCATTTTGAGCCCGGCAACATCGGCG
>CAZDKF010000120.1:0-3888 GCA_964505955.1 uncultured Rhodoluna sp.
GTTTAGAACCACCGCGTCGAGAATGACTTGTTCAAGATCGATTTGCTCGTCTTCAACAACGAAGTCATCCTCGCTGCTTAAAGAATAGGCGAAAAGTTCCTGAAAATCTACCTCGACGGCAACCGTCAGGGGTTCTAGGCAGCGGCTGCACTCGCCCGCAGCATCGCCAAACACCTCGCCGGTGACCAGAATGCCCTCGTGAACAGACTCGAGACGCAGGTCTAGGTCGATGACCTCGCCTGCCGGCACGGCGGTTACGGCGTTGCCGAGAGCCGTCGGAATGGTGATATCGAGCTTCAACTCGCGCATGTGCCCGGGTTTGTGCATCAAATCGTGCACGGATAGCTCAAAGACCGACTGACTTGCCACGATTAGCCCTTGGCTTGCTCGGCTGCGGCCTTGAGCGCCTTTACAACCGCCGCTGGCACGTAGGTGTCGACAGAGCCGCCCAGTTCGGCAACCTGCTTGACCAGGCTGCTTGAGACGAATCCCTGGCCCGGATCGGCAGGCAAGAAGATGGTCTCGACCGAGGCTAGGTCGCGGTTGACTCTGGCCATCGGCAGCTCGTACTCGAGGTCTGCGTTGTTGCGAACACCCTTGATAAGCACGGTTGCCCCAACCTCTCGGCAGTAGTCAACCAGAAGGCCCTTGTCGAGCGTGGCGACGACAAGCTTGGTGCTGGTCGGAAACGCCTTGCCGAAGCGTGCGGCCTCGGTGAAGCTAGCCCGAATATGAGCAACGCGCTCGTCGCTGGTGAAGAACGGCTTCTTGGCTGGATTGTGCACGACGACGATGTGAAGCTCGTCAACCAAAGCAGCGGCGCGAGCCGCAATGTCTAGGTGCCCGAAAGTAACCGGGTCAAAACTGCCCGGATAAACGGCGATTTTCTTCATGCTCTAAGGCTATTAGTTTTTGCTGAGGTTGTCTTGGGCAGATTCTTCGAGCTGTGCCAAAGCAGCCGCGAGCTGTGGGTTTTTCTCGAGGGTCGGGTCGGCTAGCAGAATCTGTTCGGCTTGTTTTCTTGCCTCTTGGATGAGCTCTGCGTCGCGAATGACTCTCAGCAACTTGAGGCTGCTACGGCCCCCTGATTGGTTAGCGCCGAGAACGTCACCCTCGCGACGCAATTCGAGATCGATTTCACTCAGTTTGAATCCGTCGAGCGTTGACGCCACCGCATTAACTCGTTCGAGTGCAACGCTGCCCAGTTCGGCGGCGGTTAGCAAAAGACACAGACCCGCGTTGCCGCCACGACCAACTCGACCGCGCAGCTGGTGTAGCTGGCTTATGCCAAAACGATCCGCGTCGATTACCGCCATGACGGTTGCGTTTGGCACGTCAACACCGACTTCAATAACGGTTGTCGAAACCAAAACATCTATTTCGCGACCTGCAAAACGATTCATGACGTCGTCTTTTTCTTCGCTCGACATTCGTCCGTGCAGCATTTCAATGCGAAGGCCTTTGAGCGCTTCAACTTCGCGAAGCGCAGCCGTCATGCCAACCACGGTTGCGAGTGGCGGTCGCTTCTCGGTTAGGTCGAGTTCATCATTTTCTGTCTCTAGCGCAACTTCTTCTTCGCTAACCGTGTCACTTTCATCGATTCGCGAACAAACCACGAATGCCTGACGCCCGTTAGCAACCTCTTCTGCGATGCGCGCCCAGGTGCGAGCCACCAGCGCAGGTTGCGACTGCTGAACCACATAGGTGCTGATTGGCTGGCGACCAGCCGGCAACTCGGTGAGAGTCGAGATGTCGAGATCACCAAAAACGCTGACGGCAAGCGTGCGCGGAATCGGTGTTGCCGTCATGGTTAGGACGTGCGGCGGCTTCTTGCCCTTGAGTCGCAAAGCCTCGCGCTGTTCAACACCGAAGCGGTGTTGCTCATCGATAACAACGAAACCGAGGTCGAAGAATTCGACCTTCGACGAAATCAGCGCGTGCGTGCCCACGACGATCTGGGCCTTGCCGCTAACGATTTGCAGCAGCGCACGCTTGTGCTGGGCCGTGCCTAACTGGCCGGTGAGCAAGGTGAGACCGAGCTGATCTGCGAGTTCGTCGCCAAGAGTGTTTCTAATCGAGCGCATATGCTGGGCAGCCAAGACTTCGGTTGGGGCCAGCAGCGCCGACTGCCCGCCACTCTCGGCGACCGCAAGCATGGCCCTCACCGCAACCAGGGTTTTGCCCGAGCCAACCTCGCCCTGCAGCATGCGGTGCATCGGGTGGTCTTGCCCGAGATCTTCGAGCAACTCGTTGCCGATCGAAACCTGCCCTGCCGTCAGTTTGAATGGCAGCTTGGCATCGAAACCGGCAAGTAGCTCACCGGCGACTCGAGGCGTGGTCGTGATAGTTGCGTTTTCGCTTCGGCGTTTGAGCAAAGTCGACTGCAGCAAGAAGGCCTCGTGATAACGAAGAGTGTCGCGTGCAGTTTGCCACTGGTGGTCATTCTCTGGTCGGTGAATAAAACGAATCGCCTCATCGAGCGAGAGCAAAGCATTCGATTTAACGACTTCGGCTGGCAGTTCTTCTGCGATTGGCGGCAAAACATCGAGCAAGACCCCAATCGCTCGACCAATCATCCATGTGGTGACCTTCGAAGACGCCGGATAAATCGGAATCGGCAACTCGGCCCAACGCTTTGCATCGGCCTCGTCGATGTCTTCGGCGAACAGTTCGTAGTCGGGGTGGCTTAGTTGCAGTTTGCCCTGGTAGCTCGAAATCTTGCCTGCGAATAATCCGCGCGAACCAGGCTTTAGTTCTTTGGCGCGCCAAGCCTGGTTGAAGAAAGTGGCCGACAAAAAACCTTCGCCATCGGTTATGCGCACCTCGAGAATGTTTCCTGACTTGCCCCGCATGTAGCGCTCGCGAACATCGACCACGTCGGCCACAACCGTTACCGCCTCACCAATCGGAATCTCGGCAATCGGAGTTAGCTCACCGCGAGACGAATAGCGCCGCGGAAAGTGCTGAAGCAAGTCGCTGACGGTTCGGAGGCCCAGATGCTTCGCGAATGCCTTGGCCGTGCGATCGCCGAGCAACGCGGTTAGCGAGTCATTCGGCAGCAACATGGTTCAATCTTCGCCGACAGGTTAGGCTTGGCGACAAATGACACGGATAATCGGCGGATACGCGGGCAGTCTTCGACTGGCATCGCCGGCCAAGAGCACAAGACCTACGAGCGACCGCATTCGTGAGAGCATCTTCAGCAGACTCGAGGCTCGCGACAAACTCACTGGCGCGGTTGTTCTAGACCTCTATGCCGGCACGGGAGCACTTGCGCTCGAGGCAATCAGCCGCGGCGCTGTTGCTGCGCTATTGGTAGAGCGCGACGGCAAGGCAGCGGCGGTTTGCATTCAAAATGCCGCGCTAATTCAAAAATCGCTTGCCAAGCAAGACATCGAAGTTGAAACCAAGGTCGTCAACAAGGCTGTTGCGAGCTATTTGGCTTCATCGACTCACGAGTTCGACCTCGTTTTCATCGACCCGCCATACGAGATTTCAAATGAAGAAATCGAAGTGAACCTAGCGGCGCTGCTACCCCGCCTTATGGCCGAGGCAACCGTGATCGTCGAACGTTCTAGCAGATCAGAACCGTGTGCCGTTGTTAACGGCTACGCGCTAGAAGAATCAAAGAACTACGGCGATACCGAAGTCTTCTGGCTGAACAAACCTTAGCTAAAACAGACTCGCTAGACGTTGCGCTCTGGCGGGCCAACATAGACCTGCTGCGGGCGGCCAATCTTGGTGCTGCTGTCGTGCATCATTTCGCGCCAGTGCGCAATCCAGCCCGGCAAACGACCGATAGCAAATAGCGGTGTAAACATATGTGCCGGGAATCCGATGGCCTTGTAAATGACGCCGCTGTAGAAATCGACGTTCGGGTATAGCTTG
>CAZDKF010000121.1:0-3828 GCA_964505955.1 uncultured Rhodoluna sp.
TCGAGATTGGCCCGCCGAACTAGCTGACTATGAGTTTGCTTCAGATCTATACATGGCAATCAACATCGGCGATGCCAAGCGAGCAGAGTTTGCACTACGAGTGAACTCTCTCTATCCATGGATGGCCACCTACGCAGATTATGCTTCGCCAGCCTTTTATTACTCCGGGGTTGAAGCAGGTCTCTGGCAGAAAGCCACTGAGGGAACACCAGTTGCTTACAGTGTGTCCGAGTCTGACAAGTCAGAGTACTTAAACGACGATGGGTTAAACCTTGAAGACATCCTGGGTCAATCAATCGAGAGCATAATCGGTGACGGTTACGAAACTGGCTGCGCTGACTATGACTCTCAGAGATTAGAGAAACTAGAATCTAGCGACTCCGAAGACACAACGTACTACGCGTGGCATCATAGTCAAAACGTTGCAAACTCAATTGCATCGAAGTTTAAGGCGGTTTCTGAATGCCTGGCTACCGGCAGTTACCTCGGGCATGACTGCGCAAAAGATGACTACGTATCAACTTGGGATTGGAGTGACTACGAGGTCGAACCCACGAACCCTTGGGAGCGGGAGTGGAGCTCTGATTGGCTTGAACGTCTTGCAAAGACGACTTGGTGCATCGAGAACGGCTATCGAGACTACAGAACGGCAAGGGATTCCTGCGTCTATTAGGTAAGCCCCAGTTCTAATGTCTGCGTCGTGCGCCAGAATTGCATCATGAAGAAAATCGGATGCTTTGGGTGGATTGCCATTTGGCTGATGGGCTTGGGCGTGATTTATGCGTTCAGTGATGGCGGAAACCCGGTCTGGGCTCTGCCGGCGTTGGTTTTCGTTGTTGCCATTGTGTTCTTGGCTGTGAATATGCAGCGTTCAAAGAACAAGGATCACAGCGCTGAGTTGTTGGCGGTAGCGGGTGATCTTGAAGGCTGGGTGGCTGCAGGGCTTGACGCCGAGGGCAATCCGTTTGATGCCGACGACGAGCAACTTTTGTTTGTGTTGCCAAACGTTGAGTTGCTCGAATACAAGAGCACTGGTTCAACCTATTCGGGTGGCAGTGCCGGCGTGAGTTTTCCGCTGTTCGGCCGTGTTCGCGGCAATGTTGGCGGCAACCGCGGCTCGATCTCTCGCAACCCCGAAGAGCTGATCTTGTCTGACATGGGTCGTCTTAAGGTCTCAACCGAGAGGCTGATTTTTGTGGGCGAAAAAGAGGCGCGAGAGATTGATCTCGACAAGGTGCTCGACTTCGAACTTGGGCCTAACGGCCTATGGGTCAAGTTGGCCATGAGCAATCGCCAAAAGCGCGAAGGTTTTCAGCACATGGAGGTCGATCAGATTCCTATCGGAATGGCAATCGGAATCGCTAAAGAGTTTGCAGACAAAGGTTTAGACGCCGCAAAGGTTTATGCCAACAACCTGGCAGCCGACATTCGTGCAACCATCGCGGCCGAAGCCGCTGCTAAGCGTCGAAAGTAATCTTTAAGTTCTAGTAACTTTGAGCCATGTCGACGACTCGGTGGCTTAGGGTTTTGCTCAGCATGCCTACCCTGCTGGCCATTGCGCTTGTCACCGCTCTAGTTGCACCCGTTGGCGCGGCTTCTGCAGCGCCGATAATTCGTGCTGAAACTGCCGAGTATTCGCCAAACACCCCTGTCGTGATTGTTGGCTCGTATGGTGTGGGTGCGACCATCAGTGCAATCTATCCTCGTGATGACGCAACTGTCAGTGCCAGCTTTGAGTGGTTTGCCGATTCGAGCAAGTTGCAGTCTGAGCAATCGTCGACACTGGCTCTTACCAGCGCTCACATCGGAAAAGTAATAAGTGCAAAAATCACACTGAGCAAGCTCGGTCTGGCGAGCAAAGAAGTCATAGCCAGTGGTGCGAAAGTTTTTGCCACTGTTCCAAACTCATCCGGAACCATGAATTACCTAGGGGAGTCAGTTAGTCAGCCAGGATGCTTCGCTCCACGCGCCAGCCAGGTTGAAACTCCAACGGTCGGTTGGCCACTGTTCTTCTCTTGCCAGCCATACAACACCGACTTTGGCAACAACGTTGACCAGAAGTTCTCTTGGTACAGGAATGGCAGCCAAATTGAAGGCGCAAACTCACTGACTTATCGCCTTCAACCGCAAGACGCCGGGCAGTCGATTTGGGGTGTTTATCAGGTCACTTATTCAAACGGATTCGTATTCGCCGAAGCCAAGAAACTCCGACAGTCCATTCCGTTTCAGCAACAACTGACCAAGCCCACAATTGTCGGATCGATGAAACTCGGCTCACTCTTACTAGCCAGAACCGTTGGGTGGCCAAGCGCGAATCTCAGCTACCAGTGGTTTAGCGACTTCGTGCCGGTTCAGGGCGCTACCAGCCCAACCTTCACGGTTCGGCAGGTTGACCTAGGCAAGACCGTTCAGGTGCTGGTCTCATCGGCTCGAGAGGGCTTCACCACGGCATCGGCTCTCAGCTTGCCTGCCAAGGGTGCCACAACTGCGCCAATCAACCCGCTTGACGCCTATTCAAAGGTATTCACCGGTTACAGCACAACGACAACCAACTACGACATCAAGTACATCTCGTCACCAACAGTCACCGAACAAACGCTTGCCCGCGAGAAACTTCTTGTAAACCGAGCCGCTGACTTCTGGGCAAACCATTACACGCCTTCAGGCGTGACCGTGGTTTACCTAACCAAGGTCGACGCCGTGTGGGCTGAAGACCTAGTTGCAAAAAATCCGAATTGGAAAAACAACATCTCTGGAGGAATTCGATCTTGGATAGAGAAGGGCGACTGCGGTTTCGCGCTGGCATTCAAGGCTGACAACAAACAGGTGTTCATTCAATGTGTTCGAAACGGTTCAGACAGCAGCATCAACGATCAGCAGGTTGGCCCGCACGAATACAGTCACTGGGTGCAATACGAGCAGACACCTTCTCTATTTCTCGGAACAATTCCATGGTTCGTTGAGGGCCAAGCAAATTTCTATGGCCTTGCTCTGGGAATCGCCCCAGAAGACAAAGCGCTCAAGCATGTTAATCTGTCTCTCGCCGGCCACGCAACACAATATGACATTTACAACGGATACAAATTTGGTGAACTTCGAATGCTCGACATCTTTGAGCGAGCAAATGCTTTTGAAACCCAAATCATGCTCACTCGCGGCGGCACGGTTTGGGAGGCATACGCAATCGGCACAGTCGTGAGCGAGTGGCTCGTTTCAAATTATGGTCACGAAAAATATGTGAGCTGGATGAAGCAGCTTCTGCAAAACAAGGGGCCGAATAACGCATCCGAGAAAATTGCCAACGCGTTCATTTTCAAAGAAGTTTACGGCTTCGAATATGACCAATTGGGGTTGCACATGACCCCATACTTTGCCGCAAGAAGCCTTCAGCTGCGCGCTGCTTGGGCTGAAAAGAATAAGAATCAATTGACGGGCCCAACAATTGGGTCAACCCAGCAAATGCCAGCATTCGCGGCAAAAGCGAGCACAATCAGCGCCGATCAAACCGAGTGGCTAGAGATTAGGCTCGGCGACGGGCCGGTTCGCCAGGTGACCTGCACCACTTATCTAGGGGCAAAGACTACGGCCAAAGACAAGGCTCTCTTCACAGCCAGAGCCAAAGCGGCCTGCGGTTACGCCAAAACCAAACTAACCTCTATGGGCAGGCAGCCAACCATCTCGGTGTCGGTTAAGAAGACGAACAGGGCTGCTGACTTCGGCAAGGTCTGGCTCACCTTTAGGGGTTAGCGATGCACCACATTCACCAAGAAGTGAAAACCGACCCACCACCAAGCAATCATTATTGCGATTCGGGTAGTTCTCTTGTGC
>CAZDKF010000122.1:0-761 GCA_964505955.1 uncultured Rhodoluna sp.
TGACAACTCCCCCTGACCAAACAAAGCGGCAGAGGCATCGATCGCGGCTTGCGCGTCTTCTGGGCTGTGAACCAGCGCGGTTACTTCGAAAGCCAAACGCTTCTGCGCTGCGCGAAGGTGAGGTGCGGCTGATGTTTGTTCGGCGAGCTCTTCGATTTCTGCTCTGCTCAGGAATGTGAAAACCTTTAGGCGGTCGACAACGTCTGCGTCTTCTACGTTTAGCCAGAACTGAAAGAACGCGTATGGCGAAGTGAACTCGGCGTCGAGCCAAACCGCGTTGCCCTCAGACTTGCCGAACTTCTTGCCGTCTGAGTTTGTAATGAGTGGCGTTGCCAAAATGTGCGCGCTTTTGCCTTCGACCTTGTGAATCAGATCTGTTCCGCTGGTGAGGTTTCCCCACTGGTCGCTGCCACCGGTTTGTAAGACGCAGTCATAACGTCGAAAGAGTTCGAGAAAATCTAGACCCTGCAAAATTTGGTAGCTGAACTCGGTGTAGCTAATTCCGTGCTCGCTGTTTAGTCGAGCGCTAACAGCTTCTTTGCTGAGCATCTTTCCGACGCGAAAGTGCTTGCCGATGTCGCGCAAAAAATCGATTGCAGAAATCGGCGCTGTCCAATCAAGGTTGTTAACCATGCGCGCAGCATTGTCGGATTCAAAAGAGAGAAAGCGTGCTGCCTGCTTGCCAAGTTTCTCTACCCATTCGGCAACAGTTTCGCGAGTGTTGAGTGTGCGTTCTGCGGTCGGTCTCGGATCGCCAACCA
>CAZDKF010000122.1:771-3810 GCA_964505955.1 uncultured Rhodoluna sp.
AGCGGCTTGTGCCCAGCGAGTTGCAAGCGTCGCATGGTTAGCAACTGCACCAGGTTGCCAAGGTGCAGGCTTGCTGCCGTTGGGTCAAAGCCGCAGTAGAAAGTGATCGGGCCAGAGGTTAGCGCTTTGCGCAACTCCTGCTCGTCGGTCGAGATGGCAACTAGGCCGCGCCACTTGAGCTCGTCGAGCACATCCTTGAAAGATGCATCGTTTGACTGCTGATTGAGAACTGAAGTCACGTGAACCTTCTTTATGCGTTTCGCTTCGGCGCGATTTTGCGCAATGCGGTGATCTGATCTAGAACTCTCGGCAGTGCCGTTGCGCCAGCGCCGGTGCGGGCCTTGTTTGAACCGCCGACGCTAAGAACATCGCGAACGTCTGGCGTGAGCATCGGTGAGATTGCGGCCATGTCAGCATCGGCAACCTCGTGCAGGTCGAGCATGTGCTGTTCGCACCAAGAAACCAACTTGCCGGTTATCTCGTGAGCATCGCGGAACGGAACCTTCTTCTTAACCAGCCACTCGGCAACGTCTGTTGCGAGTGAGAAGCCAAGCGGCGCAAGCATCTCGAGACGGTTTCTGTTGAACTGCATTGTCGCAACCATGCCGGTGAATGCCGGAAGCAACAGCGTTAGCTGGTCAATCGAATCGAAAACCGGCTCTTTGTCTTCTTGAAGATCGCGGTTGTAGGCCAGCGGCAAACCCTTGAGAGTTGCGAGCAGGCCGGTGAGGTTGCCGATGAGTCGACCGGATTTTCCGCGAGCCAGCTCTGCGATGTCTGGGTTTTTCTTTTGCGGCATTATCGATGAGCCGGTCGAGAAAGAATCGTGCAGCTTGATGTAGTCGAACTCAGCGCTTGCCCAGATGATGATCTCTTCGCTGAAACGCGAAAGGTTGATTGACATGAGAGTTGTGATGAAGAGAAACTCTGCAACCACGTCGCGACTTGCTGTTGCGTCGATCGAGTTTTGCGTCGGGCCTTGCAGGCCGAGTTCGGCAGCCACCAGGTTCGGGTCGAGACCGAGAGTGTTTCCCGCGAGCGCGCCAGCGCCGTATGGAGAAAGCGAAGCTCGCTTCTTGAAGTCTTGCAAGCGCTCGAGGTCGCGAACCAGAGGCCAGGCGTGCGCAAGCAAGTGGTGCGAGAGCAAAATTGGCTGGGCGTGCTGAAAATGTGTGCGGCCTGGCATGGCCACACCAAGGTGCTCTTCTGAGCGGGTGAGAATGACTTCGATCAGATCGATTACCAGGCGGTGTAGCACCTCTGACTGGTCGAGAAGGTAAATGCGAATCAGGGTGGCGATTTGGTCGTTGCGCGAGCGCCCCGCCCTGACCTTGCCGCCCAACTCTGGGCCGGCAATTTCGATTAGCCCGCGCTCTAGCGCCGAGTGCACATCCTCGTCGCTTTGTTTGGCGACAAAGCTGCCGTTTTCGACGCGGTTGGCTAGCTCGACGAGGCTTCTATCGAGCTTTTCGTGCTCCAGGCTGGTTAGGTAGCCGGCAGACATCAGCGCTTTGATGTGTGCCCTGGTTCCGGCAATGTCGTACTTGGCGAGTCGCCAGTCGAAGTGAACCGAACGACTAAGCGCTGCCAGCGAGGCAGACGGGCCGCCTTCGAATCGGCTGCCCCAAAGTGAATTTGCGTCGTTCATTGGGCAAGTCTATTCGCCGAGGTAGTTGCAGGCCCTTAGCCTTGCTCGGCAAGCCAAGCCATAAGCGCTTTCTGTGCGTGAAGGCGGTTCTCGGCCTCATCCCAGATAACAGACTGCAGACCGTCTAGTACATCGGCCGAGACCTCGTATCCCCGATATGCCGGAAGGCAGTGCATAAAAATTGCGTCGGCTTTGGCCTGCGACATTAGGGCGGCATCGACAGTGAAACCGGCGAACTCTTGGATGCGCTTTGCCTTCTCGGCCTCCTGCCCCATCGAGATCCACGTGTCTGTGACAACAACGTCGGCGTCGGCCACCGCTTCGGCAGGTTGCTGGCTTAGCGAAATCGAACCGCCGGTTGCTGAGGCAATTGACTTAGCCCGCTCGACCACTGCCGGATCTGGCGAGTATTGCTCCGGGCTAGCCATGGCAACGTTCATGCCCGCGAGCGCGCAGGCAATCAGGTAAGAATTCGCCATGTTGTTGGCAGCATCTCCAACGTATGCAACCTTTAGGCCGACCAGCTTGCCCTTGTGCTCTTGAATCGTGAGCAGATCGGCCAAGAGCTGGCAAGGGTGGTAATCGTCGCTAAGCGAGTTGATGACCGGAACGTTCGAGTTCGCAGCCATCTCTTCAAGACCGCTGTGCGCATAGGTTCGCCAGACGATTGCAGCGACCTGTCGGTCAAGCACACGAGCAGTGTCGGCAACGCTCTCTTTGCCACCCATCTGACTGGTCTGACTGTCGATGATCAGCGGCACGCCACCGAGGTCGGCCACTCCAACCGCAAAAGACACCCTGGTGCGGGTCGAGGTCTTGTCAAAGATGAGGGCAACAGTCTTTGGGCCGGCAAAAGGGCGCGCGCTGTATGGAGACTTCTTTAGTTCGAGCGCACGGCGAATGATCTCGGCCTGCTCTGCAGAACTGATGTCATCGTCTTTCAAGAAGTGGCGAACCATTTGTCTCTTTCTTTGCTTGCGAGGCTGCGAGAAGTTATGAGGGTAGCACCATGGTGCCGAAGCCCGAAACGGTGAATATCTCGAGCAGAATGCTGTGCGGGGTGCGGCCGTCAATCACGTGCGCCTGCGGAACTCCCCCGGTTACCGCGCTGAGGCAAGCCTGCATCTTTGGAATCATGCCGGCTTCGAGTGTCGGCAGCAGTTTTTCGAGCTCGGCAGCCGAGATTTCAGAGACGAGCGAGTCGAGGTTTGGCCAGTCGCTATAGAGCCCAGGCACATCGGTGAGCACCATCAGTTTCTCGGCACCGAGCGCAATAGCAAGCGAAGCAGCTGCCAAGTCGGCGTTCACGCTGAGCAGTTGACCGCTGGCGTCCGGTGCCACGGTGCTGATAACAGGGGTGCGCCCCGCCTCGATGGCCTCAAAGACTATGC
>CAZDKF010000123.1:0-3797 GCA_964505955.1 uncultured Rhodoluna sp.
CGGCTACGGTGCGCTTTGGACCCTTGCGAGTACGAGCGTTGGTCTTGGTGCGCTGACCACGAACAGGAAGTCCCTTGCGGTGACGAATTCCTTCGTATGAACCGATCTCAACCTTGCGGCGAATATCGGCAGCGACGTCACGGCGAAGGTCACCCTCAACTTTGTAGTTGCCTTCGATGTAGTCACGAATTGAGACGAGCTGGTCGTCTGACAAATCTTTTACACGGATGTTCTTGTCGACTTTGGTGTCAGTCAGAATCTTGACCGAACGAGTGCGGCCAATTCCGTAGATGTAGGTAAGTGCGATTTCGACGCGCTTCGCGTCTGGAATATCGGCTCCGGCAACACGTGCCATGGGAGTTCTCCTTGTTATTTAGAAGGTCTGAAACATCGCTTCCGAATCTCTCGATTGGGCCCCGGCCTTCTCCGGAGGTGACAGCTTTTGATCGTGGATCTCTGGCCGTTGCGATGCTTTTTTGTTTAGTTGTGAAGCTTGGTGCGTTTTGCTAACTGCTAGCTACTCGCGCCGCGGTGTCTTGGCTGATTAGCCCTGACGCTGCTTGTGGCGTGGGTTGTCGCAGATAACCATGACGCGACCGTGGCGACGGATGACCTTGCACTTGTCGCAAATCTTCTTGACGCTTGGGTTTACCTTCATGTCTCTTACTTTTCTTAAGGGTTATTGCTAACCGTTTATTTGTAGCGATAGATAATGCGGCCACGTGTCAGGTCGTAAGTGCTCAGTTCTACAATCACGCGATCCTCTGGGAGGATTCGAATGTAGTGCTGGCGCATCTTTCCTGAGATGTGAGCCAAGACTTTGTGACCATTGTCGAGCTCTACTCTGAACATTGCGTTCGGAAGAGCTTCAACTACACTGCCCTCGATTTCGCTGACACCGTCTTTGTTGGCCACAAATCCTTTATCTACTAGCTTTTGGCATAACGAACGCACGAAAACTTGACACAAATTTGTGTGGGATTACGTGCAGAAACACCGACTCTCAATCCTACGCCTAATCGCAGGCAATTGCTAGTCTTCAGCCCGATTTTCTGGGCTCCGGGCGAAAAACGGCCTAAGCGGCAGAAATTGGGGCCGGAACTATGCCGAAAGGCGCCAAGCCAGCCACTCCGCCGTCTTCAGCGGTCAAAACCCAGATTCCACCCTCGTGAACTGCGACGGTGTGCTCCCAGTGGGCGGCATCCGAGCCATCCTTGCTCGAGACAGTCCAGCCGTCGGCCAAAACCTTTACCTTGTCAGATCCGCCGGTGACCATCGGCTCGATTGCCACAACTAGGCCTGGCAAGACCCTCGGGCCCTTGTCGCGGGTCTTGTAGTTGAAAACCGGCGGTTCCTCGTGCATTGTGCGGCCGATGCCGTGACCGATGTAATCCTCGAGAATTCCGTATTCGCGACCGTGCTCTTCGCTCTTTTCGGCGATATAGGCCTCGATAGCCGCGCCTACTTCGTTGAGATACTTCGCGTTGGCTAGGGCGGCGATGCCAACCCAGAGTGAACCCTCGGTTACGTCGCTGAGCTGCTGACGCGAGGCGATGAGTTCTGGGTCTGCTTCACCCGGCACAATAATCGAGAACGCACTGTCGCCATTCCACTCGTTCTTTTCGGCACCGCAGTCGATCGAGAGTATGTCACCGGCAGCTAGAACTCGGTCTGCGCGCGGAATTCCGTGAACAATTTCGTCGTTGATTGATGAGCAAATTGTGTGAACATAGCCGTCGACAAGCTGAAAGTTTGAGCGAGCGCCGAGGCCGCGAATCGTCGCGTCGGCAATTGTGTCTAGTTCGAGAGTTGAAACACCTGGCTTCGCAGCGTCGCGAACGGCATTCAGAGCTTTGCGCGTGATGAGTCCGGCTTCGCGCATCAACAAAAGTTGAGCGTTAGTTTTGACGGTGTATTCGGCGCGTGACATTACTGCGATTACTTGCTGATGCCGCGCGCAGCGAGAGCATCGACGATGCGACTGGTCACGTCTGCAACTTCGCCAAGACCGTCGACGGTGATCACCAAGTCGCGAGCTGCGTAAACCGAAATGAGTGGTGCTGTCTGCTCTTCGTAAACATCGAGGCGGTGGCGAATAACTTCTTCTGTATCGTCGGCACGACCCTGTTCGATTGCGCGGTTCAAAAGACGTCGAACAACCTCGTCGACATCGGCGGCAAGCATTACGACGGCATCGAGGTGTTGAGATTTTTTGGCAAGGATGTCGTCTAGCTCTGCAACCTGATCTGCTGTGCGAGGGTAGCCGTCGAGAAGAAAACCGTCTGTGGCGTCTGCTTGCGAAAGGCGGTCGCGAACCAAGTCGTTGGTGAGTGAATCTGGAACATACTCGCCGCGATCCATGTAGGCCTTGGCTTGCTTGCCCAGCTCGGTCTCGTTCTTCACGTTGTGACGAAAGATGTCACCGGTTGAAATGGCGGGAATGCCGAAAGTCTCAGATAGACGTTGGGCCTGGGTGCCCTTGCCGGCACCGGGGGTGCCGATCAAGAGAAGCCGGGTCACTTTAGAAGGCCCTCGTAATTGCGCTGCTGCATCTGCGCGTTAATCTGCTTCACGGTTTCAAGACCCACACCAACGATGATCAAGATTGAGGTTCCGCCGAATGGGAAGTTTTGGTTTGCACCAACCAGCGTGAACGCAATCAAAGGAATCATCGCGATAGCACCGAGGTAGATGGCGCCAGCGAAGGTGATGCGGCTTAGCACATACTCGAGGAACTCGGTGGTCGGGCGACCGGCACGAATGCCAGGAATGAACCCGCCGTAGTTCTTCATGTTGTCACTGACCTCTTCAGGGTTGAAGGTAATCGCGACATAGAAGTATGTGAAGCCGAAGATCAGCAAGAAGTAGAGCGACATGTAGAGCGGGTTGTCGCCCTGAGTTAGATAGTTCGAAACCCAGGTGACCCAGTCTTGAACCTGACCGTTTTCGTCTGGCTGGTTGAACTGCGCAATCAGAGCAGGCAGGTAAAGCAAGCTCGAGGCGAAGATAACCGGAACAACACCGGCCATGTTGACCTTGATTGGAATGTAGGTGCTCTGGCCGCCATACTCACGACGACCAACCACACGCTTTGCATACTGCACCGGCACGCGGCGCTGCGACTGCTCAACCAAGATAACTAGCAACACGATTAGCACACCGACACCGATGACAACGAGAAGTGTCTCGATGCTTCTGGTCTCAGCGATTGTGATCAACGACGATGGGAAAGTTGCTGCGATTGAGGTGAAGATAAGCAATGACATGCCATTGCCAACACCGCGCTCGGTTAGGAGCTCACCCATCCACATGATCAAACCGGTTCCTGCGGTCATGGTTAGAACCATCAGGATGATTGCGATTGGTGAAGTGTCGGTAAGAATCTGGCTAGTGCAGCTTGCGCCAAACAAAGCGCCCTGACGTGCAACGGCAATCAAAGTTGTTGACTGCAGAATTCCAAGGGCAATGGTTAGGTAACGGGTGTACTGGGTTAGCTGAGCCTGGCCCGACTGTCCCTCTTTGTGCAGTGCCTCAAAACGCGGGATGACCACGCGCAAAAGCTGCGTGATGATCGACGCCGTGATGTAAGGCATGATGCCGAGAGCAAACACCGAGAGCTGAAGCAAAGCGCCGCCGCTGAACAGGTTCACAAGTTCATAGAGACCCGATGTGCTCTGGGTCGCCTGAAGACACTGCTGAACGTTGCCATAGTTTACGAATGGGGCAGGAATGAACGAGCCCATGCGGAAAATGCCAATGATGAACAGGGTGAACAACAGTTTTCTTCGCAGATCCGG
>CAZDKF010000124.1:0-3671 GCA_964505955.1 uncultured Rhodoluna sp.
CTCGATGAGGTTCACAGCCATGTTGTGGGTTGGTCTGAATGCGCTAACCAGCGGGTAGGTTCGCTTGCTGGCCAGGCCGGCAACCCAGTTTGGATCGAGATTGGCCGACCACTGAATCACCGAGTGACCCTCGGTGTCGATGCCCCGCCTGCCAGCTCGACCTGTGTATTGCGTGTACTCCCCCGGAGTTATCTGCACCCGTCCCTCACCGTTGAACTTGTCTAGGCGGTCAAGAACGACCGTTCGGGCCGGCATGTTGATGCCGAGCGAGAGAGTCTCGGTTGCGAAGACCACGCGCACCAGCTTTCTAAGAAAGAGCTCTTCGACCACTTCTTTGAATGCGGGCAGCATGCCGGCGTGGTGAGCGGCCACTCCCCGTTCGAGCGCCGCCAACCACTCGAAATAGCCGAGCGTGTCGAGGTCTTCGTCGGCGATGTTGTAGCACTTTTCTTCGGCTATGCGTCGAATCTCTTGTTTCTCTTCTGTTGTGGTGAGCCTCACCGATGAGTTCTGGCAGGCCTTAACCGCAGCCTCGCAACCGGCCCTAGAGAAGATAAAGAAGATCGCAGGCAGCATGTCATGTTCGTCGAGCACTTCGACAACCTCGGGTTTCGAGAGTTTGTGAATCAGTCCTTGGTCGCGCGGCCCACCCGGATAACCTCGACGCCCGCGCATCGGGCGGTTTGTCGGCTGTCTCAGTTTTTGCGCGTGTTTTTGCGCGAGCTCTGGATTCACCCGCACCGAACCCTTTGACTCCTCAAAGAGATCCATGAGTTCTGCACCAAAGAGAACGTGCTGACTTAGCGGAACCGGCCGATGCTCGCTAACGATTACCTTGGTGTCGCCACGAACCTCGTCAAGCCAGGCACCGAATTCCTCTGCGTTCGAAACGGTTGCGCTTAGTGAAACTATTTTCACGTCTTTCGGAAGATGCAAGATAACTTCTTCCCATACCGCTCCCCTGAACCTGTCTGCCAGATAGTGCACTTCGTCCATCACCACGAAACCGAGGGCAATCAGGTTGTTGCTGTTTGCGTAAATCATGTTTCTCAAAACCTCAGTTGTCATTACGACAATTTGGGCATCGGCGTTTTGATTGGTATCACCGGTGAGAAGGCCGACTCGTTCGGGGCCATATCTGGCTACCAGCTCGAGATACTTCTGGTTGCTTAGCGCCTTGATCGGCGTCGTGTAAAAGACTTTCTGATTGGTCTCAATTGCCAGGTGAATTGCGAATTCGCCGACTATGGTCTTGCCGGCACCTGTTGGCGCGGCAACCAGTACGCCGCTGCCAGCTGCCAATGCCGTGCAGGCTTCGATCTGAAAGTCGTCGAGGCCAAAAGCGATGGTGTCTAGAAATTGCTGCAGTGACCTCGGTTGTTTGCTCGACTTGGCCTTGGCGAACCGTTCGGCAGGGCTCAGCTCTTCCACTAGTCAGCCGATTCGGTCTGGGCAGCGCGTTTCGACTTGATGCGATCGTGCAATAGCGCAATTACAGCAGAGACCAGATACAAGAGAATTAGCGGCACCATAACGAGCAACATCGACATCGGGTCTGCCGTTGGAGTAGCGAGCGCTGCAACTAGCGCAATGACTAGAACAGCGATGCGCCAAGACTTGATGATGCTCTTCGCGCTCAAGACTCCGATGAAGTTGAGCAACAGCAAGACAACAGGCATGACAAAAGTGATGCCGAAGACCAAAAGGATTCTCAAGGCGAAAAGCACGTATTCGCTTGCGCTAATAACGTTCGCGCTGCCCTCCGGCGTGAATCCGAGAAGGGTGCGAACAAATGTCGGAAACGAAACCCAAGCCATCGCGCAACCGGCCAAAAACATTGGCACCGCGGTGAAGAGAAAAAAGAGCGTGAACTTCTTTTCACGTCGCTTTAACGCAGGCGTTATGAAGGCCCAGAGTTGGTAAAGCCAAACGGGGCTGGAGACGAATACGCCTAGGAAAATTGATACCTGGATGCGAAGGTCAAGCGCGCCAATTACGGTTCCGAAGTTAACCGAGGCGTTGAGGTTCTCTTCTTTTGCCAAGTCTAGAATCGGCTGTTGAAGAATTGCGAATACCGGATCAAAAAGAAACCAGCCGCCGACAGCTCCGGCCAAAATGAATAGCGCCGACCAAGACAGGCGCTTGCGAAGTTCTATCAGGTGGCCCCTGAAGGGCATTTTTGCTTCAGGGTTTTTTCGTGCAGCCACTACTTTTCAGAAGGCTTTTCGCCTTGCTCGTTTTCTGCTGGTTTCTGCGCGTTCTTGGCATCGCCAGGCTTCATCTCTTTGCGAAACACGCGAATTGACTCACCCATGCTTTTAGCTAGGCCTGGCAGCTTGGGTGCTCCCCAAAGCAACAAAACGATAGCCAGGATGATTAGCCATTCCCAACCTCTAAGTCCTGCCATTTTTGAGCTCACTTTCTTGGGTATCAAAGTCTCTGATTCTCGCTATAAGCCTACGCTGTCTCTGCTCGGCGGCTAGTTCTCGCTTCTTCTTGAGTTTCGCGCGCTCGACCAGGTGAACGTTGACGTCATCGAACAGGTTGTCAGAGGGCCGCTCATAGTTTGGCTTCTCGTTAATCGCCGAAACAAGCTGGGTTACCGATGAAATCATGGGCTTGCTGGCCTCGTAGGCGGCCTTTGACTTGATGAATAGCGAGTAGAAGACGTATCCCAGATAAACAAGCGAGCCCAGAATCAGGATCGCCCAAACAATTGCGGTCATTGTTGAATCCATTACTCCTGCACCGGCAAGCCTTCTGGCTCAAGACCCAGGGCGGTTAGCGCGTAGTTGCGAACAACCTGCCTTGCCGAAGCTGGTTCGAGAACCCTGGCAGCTCCTCCGTAGTGCGCGATGACCTTGCCGAGGTATGGCAGGTAGCCGATTTTGATTGAGGCCGTAATGACGTTCGACTTTCTGTCTTCCTTAATTATCTGAGCAGAGAAATCACCCAACATCGAGTAGGCCTCAGGGTCAACTTCGACCGTAACGGTGATGTCGGTCTCGCTGCTCTGATACTCGGCATCGTCGATGTCTTGAATCTTCTTGGCCTCATCGCATATTTCAACCTCGAGTTCAACGGCCGAACCCATGTGGTCGAGCCTGAAGTTTCTGAGCTCCTTGTGAATGAGGCAGTAACCGCGTAAGAACCAGATGTTGCCTCGCGTGTCAAGGCGCAGCGGATCAATCTGTCTGGTGCTGGTTTCACCTCGGATGTTTCGATAGACACATTCGATGCGGTGATTGTTTAGCATCGCCTTGCGAATGACTGCAACGTCTGAATCGATGGGACCAGGCTTGTAATGGATCGCGGCCGGGCCTGACTCAGCAGTTCCATTTGAAATAATCTCAAGCAATTCGGCTATCTCGTGTTCGCTTGAGAACTCAGGAAGTGTCGACATGATGATCAATCCGGCGGCCAACGCAGATGCCTGCCTGGCTGAGAGTCGCGGTGCATCTTCGATAACCTCGCCTTGCCAAAGTGAGATTATCCCCTCGTCATCGAGCTTTTCTACGTCAAACATGTAGTAAGTGCGATCGAAGTCTCTGTAGGTTGCAGTAGACATTAGGGTCGAGAGCGCTTCACGCACAAACACCTCATCAACGCCGAAATGAGTTGCAACCGACGAAAGCGTTGTCTCTGGATTGCGCATCAGGTAACCGATTAGC
>CAZDKF010000124.1:3681-3785 GCA_964505955.1 uncultured Rhodoluna sp.
GATCGAAAGCGTTCATTCTGCTCGAATCAGACATGAGCCACCGCCACCTTCTCATAACCCTGCCGAATTGCTTCGTCGAGTTGCTTGGGTTCGATAACCTCAAA
>CAZDKF010000125.1:0-2487 GCA_964505955.1 uncultured Rhodoluna sp.
CACTGCGAAGGTAACCGAGAAGCTAAACGCGGCACTCGCCTCTGTGACTCTTCCAGACCAGGCATCGGCCCGTGTTCTAAGCGGTTCGTTCGACACTGTTCCGATCATCGTGCTCGGCGTCTCGGCCGACAGCGGCAACAACGAAGCCCTTGAGAAAATCTTTGCCGATGTCGCGAAGGCTGAGTTCTCAGGAATCAGCGGTGTTCGAGACGTCACAGTTTCGGGCGTCGTCGAAAAGCGCGTCAACCTCAAGTTCAACCAAACAGTTCTCGCTGCTAACGGACTCTCGAGTCAATCAGTTGTTTCGGCCCTTCAGGCAAACGGTTTCGTAATCCCTGCAGGCACGATTGACGACGGCAAGGGAAACATCTCTGTCGAGGTTGGCACACCGGTCAACTCGCTCGAAGACTTCAAGAATCTTCCGCTAATCGGCAGCAGAACAACGGTTAGCGCGCCAACAACCGGCACACCGACAACCGGTATACCGAGCACAGGATTTCCTGGCGGAAGCATCCCTGGTGGAATCACAATTCCTAGCGCACCATCGGTTAGCACCAGCATCGCTGCACTTCGAATCAGCGACGCAGCAACTGTGACTTACGACAAATCACCGGTTACCTCTATATCTCGCGTGAACGGCAAGGCAACACTCTCGCTGGCCATCACAAAAACCCAAGACGCAAACACCGTGGCCGTCTCGCACGCTGTGCAAGACAAACTTGATGACTTCAAGAAAAAGCTCGGCGCGGTTACCATCGTCACGGTCTTCGACCAGGCACCCTTTGTTGAGAAGTCACTTGAGAACCTGGCCGTAGAGGGCACGCTGGGTCTCATCTTTGCGATTGTGGTCATCCTTGTCTTCTTGCTTTCGGTGCGATCAACCTTGGTCACGGCTATTTCGATTCCGACCTCGGTGCTAATCACCTTCATCGGTTTGGGCTTCTTCGGCTACTCGCTAAACCTCTTCACACTTAGCGCCCTGACGATTGCCATCGGTCGTGTTGTCGATGACTCAATCGTGGTTATCGAGAACATCAACAGACACCTGGCCTATGGCGAGCCTAAGAAGAAGGCAATTCTCAGGGCCGTCAAAGAGGTTTCGACAGCAATTACGGCAGCCACCATCACAACCGTGGCGGTCTTCTTGCCGATCACATTTGTCGGCGGCCTAATCGGCGAGCTTTTCAGACCGTTCGGCTTCACATTCGCTCTCGCGCTTGTCGCATCGCTCGTGGTCTCGCTGACCATCGTTCCGGTGCTTGCCTACTGGTTCTTGAAAACACCGGCTCAAATCGAACACAAGGATGAAGCTGCGGCAAAAGCTCACGAAGAGCAGGTTCGTCACGAAGAAGAAGAGCGCGAGCGCAAGTCGCTGCTTCAGCGCGGCTACCTGCCAATTCTTTCGTGGACCCAAAAGCGCCCAGTCACAACCTTGGTTTCGGCTTTCGCCATATTGGTCATGACTTTCGGCGCAGCTGGTCTATTGAAGACCGACTTCATCGGTTCTAGTGGTGCCAACACCTTCGTGGTGAGCCAGACACTTCCGGCTGGTGCGACCTTAGACCAACAGGATGAAGCCGCAGCCAAGGTTGAGGGAATTCTGCTTGCCTACGACGAAATCACCGTGGTGCAGACATCTATTGGTTCGTCTGGTGACAGCCGTGTTGCATTCGGCGGTTCAGCCGGTGGAACCAGCATCCAGGTCACTGCAAAAGATGGCACAGATCAGGTTGCCCTTCAAGACAAGCTGACCGCCCAGTTCGCGAAAGACGCGTCTCTCGGTGAAGTGAAGTTTGGCGGCACGGGTGGCCCAGCAATCGGTGGTGGCAGCACTATCGATGTGAAGCTGAGCGCTTCGAGCGATGAGTTGCTCAACGCCGGAATCACCGCTGTTCAGGCCGCGATGAAAGGAACCAAGGATGTTGGCGAAATCACCAACTCATTGGCCGATAAGCAGCGAACACTTCGAGTCACGGTTGACCGACTTGAAGCAGCCCGCCGCGGTCTAACCGAAATCGCAATCGGTGGCATCGTCTCTTCAGCCATGAAACCGGCCAGCATCGGAAAGGTTAACCTCGACGGAGTTTCGACTTCGATTTACGTTGTCAGAACCGACATCGCAGACACCGTTGCCGAGGTTAGAAACATTTCGATTCCGACCGCTAGCGGCCCGGTTCGACGCTCGACTCTTGCCGACATTGAAGAGGTAGAGGTTCCAACCGCAATCACAACCGAGAAAGGTGACCGCAGCGCTCGTGTGCAGTTGACTCCGACCGGCGACAACCTAGGAGCAATCACCGCCGAGGTAACAACGCGCTTGGCCGATGTTGAACTACCGGCTGGTGTGACGGCGAGCGCTTCCGGGGCAGTTCCGGAATCGGCCAGCGCCAGGGCGCGAGCGCTTCCGAATACGCGTAGCCAGAGCGACTTGTTCCGCCCATATTATTCACGACCTAAATCTGGCAAGCACATATTGCAACAGATTGT
>CAZDKF010000125.1:2497-3773 GCA_964505955.1 uncultured Rhodoluna sp.
GCATCGCAGGCCGAGTCGTCCTCTCAGCTGGGCATCGCGCTGCTAGCCGCAATCGCGATTGTGTTCATCGTCATGGTGGCCACATTCTCTAGCATTGTGCAGCCGCTCATCCTGTTGATCTCGATTCCGTTTGCCGCCACCGGCGCAATCGGCTTCTTGCTGGCCACAGACACACCACTTGGTGTCTCGGCAATCATCGGAATGCTGTTGCTAGTCGGTGTGGTTGTGACCAACGCGATTGTTTTGATTGACCTAATCAACCAGTACCGTCGCGAGGGCAAACCAACCCAGCAAGCCATCATGGATGGCGCTCGCCAACGCCTGCGCCCGATCTTGATGACTGCTCTGGCAACCATCTTCGCACTGACCCCGCTAGCTGTTGGTCTAACCGGCAGCGGTGGCTTCATCTCGCAGCCGCTGGCAATCGTGGTCATCGGTGGACTCTTCTCGTCAACCGTACTAACCCTGGTAATCGTGCCAGTGCTCTACTGGTTGGTTGAGGGGCGCAAAGAGCGTCGCGCAGCCCGCAAGGCGAACCGCACTCCGAAGCCAGAGAAACCAGCGAAGCCAGCTAAGCCAAGCCGCGAGGCAAAGACCGCTTAGCTCTCGGTTTAGACTTAGGGAGGTTTCGGATGTCCGAGGCCTCCCTTAGTTTTTAGGCGTGATTAACATTTCAGACAACCTCGTATGGATCGACTGCGAAATGACGGGGCTCAACCCAGAAGTCGACTGCCTAGTTGAGATTGCCGTCGTAGTAACGAACTCTGAACTCGAGATTCTCGATGAGGGCATCGACATCGTTATCAAGCCAACCCCCGAAGGTCTTGCCAACATGGGCGAGTTCGTCACAAAGATGCACACCGAGAGCGGTCTAATCAACGAATTCGAACACGGAGTCGACTTGGCCGACGCCGAGCAAATCGTTCTCGAATATGTGAAGCGTTTCGTGCCCGAGGAGAGAACCGCTCCTCTTGCAGGCAACACAATCGGCACCGACCGCATGTTCATCAACCGCTACATGCCACAACTCGATGCACACCTGCACTACAGAAACATAGATGTGTCATCAGTGAAAGAACTTAGCCGTCGCTGGTTTCCGAGGGTTTACTTCAACCTGCCGAGCAAGGCCGGTGGCCACAGAGCGCTGGCAGATATCCGTGAATCGATCAAAGAACTTCAGTATTACCGCAAGACGGTTTTTGTAGCGCCACCCGGACCTTCTAGCGAAGCGGCTAAGTCGGCTGCAGAGGGTCTGGGCACAGACTAGACCCGAGAT
>CAZDKF010000126.1:0-430 GCA_964505955.1 uncultured Rhodoluna sp.
GGTTGTCGATTCGGCTGATGAGAATCCGGCCGGGGTAATTCAAGGGTTTGCGCCCGATGTGGCTTGGAGTCACCTGGCCGAGGCCGCATTCGCCATCCAGGGCGGAGCCAAGTGGGTGGCCACAAATTCTGACTGGACACTTCCGCAAGAGCGCGGACTAGCACCAGGCAACGGCACTCTGGTTTCGGCGGTTCACACAGCCGTTGGCCAATTGCCAGTTGTCGCCGGCAAACCGGAACCGGCAATTTTTATGACAGCACTCAGGCAGTTCGGCTCAAAGTCGGCACTTTTCGTGGGCGACAGAATCGATACAGACATCACCGGCGCTAATCGGGCAGGCGTCGATTCGGCCCTCGTGATGACTGGAGTTAGCACCAGAAAAGAGCTAATCGGTTCGAAGCCAGAGCGCAGGCCGCGCTTCATTTTGGGC
>CAZDKF010000126.1:440-3757 GCA_964505955.1 uncultured Rhodoluna sp.
CTATGTTGCACCAAAGCAGACCAAGCGCGGCTTCTCTTGTGCCAGCGCAGAGGTGGAGTTGCTTGGCAATCGAGTGATTGTCACCCACGGCGACCCTAAGTCGCTTGATGCCCTTAAGGCAGCTTGCGCCACTATCTGGTCTAGTGACCAGCCGATTTACGCACTCGACGTCGAGGCTGCTCTATACCAGTAGCCATTTGGCGGCGCTCAGCAGCGATCGTTAGTGACAGTGGCAAAAGATAGGCTTATAGAAGAGGTAAACATGTCATCAGAACTTTTAGAACAGATCACGCTCGAGATTGAACGCATCAAGCAGTTGCCGCTGAGCGAGCAGCCGAGCGCATTCGCCGCACTGCGTGACCTTCTCGAGACCACACTCAATTCAGCCGACGGCAACTAGGTGCGAGCCGACATCGCGTTGGTCGAGCGAGGCCTAGCCCGTTCGCGAAACCACGCATCTACGCTGATTGAAGCCAAGCGTGTCTTGGTCGAAGGCAAAGAAGTTCGAAAGTCATCGCAGAATGTCGAAGACGATGTTCAAATCGTAGTTCTAGATGCAATCGAATACGTGAGTCGAGCCGGGCACAAGTTGGCCCGAGCTCTTGAGCACTTCGCCGAGATTGAAGTTCGCGACAAAAACTGTCTAGACGTCGGTGCTTCGACCGGCGGCTTCACCGACGTTTTGCTGCGCATGGGTGCCGAACTCGTGGTTGCCGTCGATGTCGGTCACGACCAGATGGTGGCTGAACTTTTTGATCACCAGCGGGTCTATGCACTCGAGGGTTTCAATGCGCGCGACATGTCTATCGATTCACTTCGCTCGGCAACCCGTCTTGACATCGATGAAGATTTCTTCGACCTCGTGGTTGCCGATGTTTCATTCATTTCGCTGACCCTGGTGCTTGCCGCAATGCGCGATGTCGCACCCAGAGCTGAGTTCGTTTTGCTGATAAAGCCGCAGTTTGAGGTGGGCAAAGACTCGCTTTCGGCCAACGGAATCGTCAACGATCACCGTCTTCGAGCCCAGGCAATCAGGCAGGTTGTCGACTGCGCCGAAGGTTTGGGCATGGGCGTTCGGGGCTTGGTCAGGTCAGGGTTGCCAGGCACTCACGGAAACGTCGAATACGTTCTGTGGATTAGTTCACAGGAGCCCAAAAATGGGTCAAAATGGTCAGACCAGATCGAAGCTATCGCGCGGGAGGGCAAGTGAGTCAGGTTAGGCACATCCTTGTGGTTGCCCATACGGGTCGCCAGGATGCCGTCGCTGCCGCCCTCGAAACCTGTGAACAACTGCTCGCCTTTGACATTGTTCCGGTGATGACCGCCGACGAGCTGGTTGACTGCCGCGCGCAAGCCAAGAGCGAGAGTCAGAAAGCGGCCGTAAGCGCAGTTCGCGAATTGGCTTCTGAGTGCCCGCTTGCAGATGTAGAGCTGGCAATGGTGCTCGGTGGCGATGGCACAATCTTGAAGGCGGCAGAAATTGTTCGAGAGGCGCAGACGCCTCTAATGGGAATCAACTTAGGTCACGTTGGCTTCTTGGCCGAGAGTGAGCGCGATGGATTGCGAGACGCAGTCGCCCGCGCCGCGGCAAAAGATTATTTGGTGAAAGAGCGACTGACCCTAGACGTATCCGTGGTGGTTGCAAACGAAGTTGTTTTCAGAACCTGGGCGCTCAACGAAGCCACCGTTGAAAAGAGTGCGCGTGAACGCATGCTCGAGGTGGTTGTTGAAGTTGACAGCAGACCACTATCTAGTTTTGGTTGCGACGGCATCGTGATGTCTACGCCAACCGGTTCTACCGCCTACGCATTCTCTGCGGGTGGGCCGGTGGTATGGCCGTCGGTTAAGGCTCTGCTCATGGTGCCGTTGAGTGCGCACGCGCTTTTCGCACGACCACTGGTGATTAACCCGAACTCAAGCATGGCGGTTGAGGTTTTGCAGCGAAGCGCTGGCCACGGTGTGCTGTGGTGCGACGGCCGCAGAACTTTCGAGCTGTCGCCGGGCGCACGCGTTGAAGTAAAGAAGTCAGACAAGCCGGTTCGCTTGGCGCGCTTGCATCAGGGTCCATTTACTGACCGTCTGGTTCGAAAGTTTGGCTTGCCCGTCGATGGCTGGCGGGGTCCTGCTTCGGCATGATCAAAGAGATTTACATTCGTGACCTCGGGGTAATTCGTGAGGCGAGGCTCTCGTTCACCGCAGGCCTAAATGTTCTATCGGGTGAAACCGGTGCAGGCAAAACTATGGTTCTCACCGCGCTCGGCTTGCTGCTCGGTGGTCGCGCAGATGCCGCCGCCGTTCGTGCCGGCTCTAGTGCACTGTTAGTCGAGGGCCGCTGGTCATCGGTGCCAACCGAGGTAAAGCAACGCATCGAAGAAGCGGGATCATCGCTAGATGAAGGTGAATTACTGGCAAACCGGTCGGTATCAACCGAGGGCAAGTCTCGAGCGGCAGTTGGGGGAGTCTCGATTCCGATTGGCTTGCTAGGCGAGCTCGGCGAACAACTGGTGGTTGTGCACGGTCAGGCTGACCAGCTGCGACTCAAGTCGGCTTCGGCTCAGCGCGAGGCACTCGATAGTTTTGCCTCGCTCGCTGAACTTTTGGCAGATTACGGCCAACATTTTCAAGCCTGGCAGCAAGCCAACAAAAACCTGACTGACGTTTTGAATAACAAAGAGGCTAATGCGCGCGAGGTTGCAGAACTGCTAGATGATCTAAAAGCCATCGAAGCTGTTTCGCCACGGGCGGGCGAAGACCTCGAGCTGCGCGACCTAGCCGCAAGAATGTCAAATCTCGAAGCGCTTCGTTCGGCCGCAGCTTCGGCGCACGAAGCATTGTCTTCTGATTCCGACCAGGTGGATGTGCAGACATTGCTCGCTGCCGCTCGAAGGTCGCTTGAGAACCAGCGAGCTCTCGATAGCTCGCTCGAAACAATTGCAGAAAAGTTGTCAGAGGCTTCATTTCAAGTTGCCGAAGTCGCACTCGAACTTTCGAGTTATGTCTCTTCACTCGAGGCCGACTCTGAGTTGCCGCTCGATGAGGTGCAGCGCAGACTGGCCGATCTAAATGCCTTAAATCGAAGATTCGGCGGCACTCTCGATGATGTCTTCGCGCATTCGGAATTTGCCAGCAAGCGCGTGCTTGAACTCGATGATTCAGAAGACCGAGTTGCCGCTTTGAAACAGCAGATAGATAGTGAGCGACAAGCGCTCGAAGCGCTGGCCGAGCAACTTAGCGCTAAGCGCACCGCAGCTGCCACGACCCTGGCCGCCGAGGTCACCGTTGAGTTCGGCGACCACGCTTTTCCAGATGTCGGTGAA
>CAZDKF010000127.1:0-3613 GCA_964505955.1 uncultured Rhodoluna sp.
TGGCAAGACCCTGGCGATTGTGGGCGAGTCAGGCTCTGGAAAGTCGTCGTCGTCGATGGGCCTAATGGGGCTGCTGGCCTCTAACGCCCGTGTCACCGGATCTGTTGAGGTCAAAGGTGTCGACATGCTGCAGGCCAACTCAAACACCGTGCGAAAGTTTCGCGGCAAAGAAGTGGCATACATCTTTCAGGAGCCGATGACCGCTTTGAACCCGGTTTACACAATCGGCTTTCAGATCGTGGAAACCCTTCGACTTCACCTCGGAATGGGTCCGGTAAGCGCCAAGAAACGCTCCATTGAGCTTCTCGAGATGGTTGACCTGCCAGATCCGGCCAAGGCTTTCGACAAATACCCTCACCAGCTTTCCGGAGGACAGAAGCAGCGAGCGATGATTGCCATCGCACTTGCCTGCGACCCGGCTTTGCTAATTGCAGATGAGCCAACCACAGCGCTAGACGTGACAGTTCAAGCCGAAATTCTTGACCTTATGCGCGACCTTCGCCACAAGCTGAACTCCGGCATCTTGCTCATCACCCACGA
Source organism: uncultured Rhodoluna sp. (assembly GCA_964505955.1). Classification (GTDB taxonomy): domain Bacteria; phylum Actinomycetota; class Actinomycetes; order Actinomycetales; family Microbacteriaceae; genus Rhodoluna. The sequence continues at coordinate 541 of CAZDKF010000127.1, forward strand.
CATGGGTGTTGTTGCAGACATGGCAGACGAGATTCTCGTTATGAAGGATGGCTACACGGTCGAGCACAACACCGCTGACCACATCTTCAACCGACCTTCACACCCATACACTCAGCAGCTTTTGGCGGCAGTGCCGAAGCTCGGTTCGGTTGCCGTTCGTGAACTCAAGTTTGAGGGCAACGTAAAGCCTGAGCCGGTGTTGAAGTTGCAGAATGTTGACATCGAGTACCCGAAGCGCGGACGTATCCCAGCTTTCAAAGCAGTTCAAGACTTCAGCCTTGAGATCTACCCGGGTGAGATTGTCGGCCTTGTGGGCGAGTCGGGTTCTGGAAAGACCACCGTTGGTCGCGCATCAATCGGCTTGTTGCCAATCAAGTCTGGTGTTATCAGTGTTGCTGGCAACGACATCAGCAACGGAAACACCAAGAAACTAAGTCAGATTCGTCGCCACACGGGAATCGTTTTTCAAGACCCCGCGTCGTCGCTCAACCCTCGCCTTCCGATTGGCGAGAGCATCGGTGAGCCGATTTTGCTATCTGGCACAGCCAAGGGTGATGCGCTCAACCACATGGTCGAAGAACTGCTCGACTCCGTTGAGTTACCGCGCAGCTATAGAAACCGTTACCCGCATGAACTTTCGGGTGGTCAGCGTCAGCGCGTAGGCATTGCTCGTGCGCTTGCGCTCACTCCTGATCTACTGATTGCCGATGAGCCAACCTCTGCTCTAGACGTGTCTGTTCAGGCTCGTTTTCTAGACCTACTTCAGAACCTTCAGCAGGAGTTGAAGTTTGCCTGTCTATTCATCACTCACGACCTCGGCGTTGTCGACATCTTGTCACACCGAATTGCCGTGATGCAGAATGGCCGTCTCGTTGAAGAAGGATTACGCGACGAGATTCTAAAGACACCTCGCGACCCATACACTCAGCGTCTAATCGCTGCGGTTCCGGTTCCAGACCCAGCAGAGCAGAAGAAGCGCCGCGAGGCACGCCAAGCTGCCAAGTAGTTCAAGGCCTTCGCGGGTGTTTAGAGGGTAACCTTTAGGCACCCGCTTAGTTTTTCGGAGCAAAGTTGAAACGATTTTTTCTTTTTGTGCTTGCTGCACTTATGTTGACTCCCGCGCTCGTTGCTTGCTCACCAACTTCGCTGCAGCAGGGGTCGGTTCTGAACATCGGTCTTACCAATGAATTCAACTCACTAAACGCAGACAATGTCACCGGCGAGGCATCGCTTGCCGTAAACGAAGAGATCTCCAAGCTCACTAACCCCAGCTTCTTCTTCACCGATGCCGCAGGCGTGCTCGTTCCAAACGAGAACTTTGGTTCGGTAGAAGTAGTTAGCGAGAGTCCGTTTCGGGTGCGGTATGCGCTAACTGGCAAAGCCAAGTGGAGTGACGGAGTGGCAGTTTCTGCTCGCGACCTGATGCTTTCGTGGCTGGCGGCTAGGAACCCGGCAGACGCAGGTTTTAACACGGTTAGGGCCGGCTCAGGGCTTCGCTTCACCACATCTGTGCCTGTTGTTGCCGCTGACGGCAAGGCCATCGAGATTACCTACGACCGCGCTGTGGCCGACTGGCAGACAGCAATTACGGTCACCGCCGCAGCCCACCTGGTAGCGCAGCGGGCCTTCGATGCTGAGAGCATCGAGTCTGCCTGGGCTCGCTTTGACGAGGCCATTAGCAGTGCGAATGTTGCCGACCAGAGCCTGCTCAGCAATCAGTATGCGCAGGTCTACCTGGCTCGCGGTTCGCTTCTTGAAATTGCAAAAGTTGGCGCTGGGCCATATCTAGTGAAAGAGTTTCAACCCGGTCAGTTGCTGAGCCTAACGGTCAACCCAGATTTTGCTTGGGGGCCAGCACCGAAAATTGAAACTTTGAACATAAAGTTCTTCTCAGACTCGACAGCAATTTTGTCTGCAATTCAAGATGGCCAGGTTGACATAGCAGCGCCGCAAGAGTCGGGAATCGCGAGCAATGCTGATCTGATTAGCTTGGCCAAAGTTGCGGGAGCACGATTTGAGTTTGCGGCAAGCACGGCAATAGAAGCGGTTTTGTTGAACTTTGCCGAGGGTAGCGTTTTCAGCGATGCAACTTCGCCAGATGCCGCGAATTTGAGGGACGCTTTTCTGAAGCTAGTTCCTCGAGCAAAAATCTTGACGGCTCTCAGCGCAGACAACCCAGTGATTGAAGCTAGATCGTGGATCTACGCGAATTCATCGAACTACTACGCGCCGTTCATTCAGTCGAATGGCTCGCACGATTATTTGGTGCAAGATGCCGAGCGGGCGCAAGAGCTTGTCGAACAGAGTGACGCGCGAACGCCCGTTGATGTGCGTGTGCTTTTTGATGTGAACAACCCAAGAGCGAAAAAGGAATGGCAGTTGTTAGGCGAATACGCCAGCTCGGCAGGGTTCAACCTGATCGATGTCTCTAGCAAAGACCCAAGAACAGTTTTTACAGCCGGAGGTTTTGACGTATTCATAACCACCGTCAAGTTAGCCGCGGAGTTAAACGGAGACCCGTACTGGTTCACCGGAAACTCGGTTGGCAAATTTTCGAGCACCAAGATTGATGCGCTGCTAGCCAAATATGCCGCCGAGACGAAACCGCTCGACCAAATTTCGGTCTTGAAAGACATCGACGCCGAGCTTTATGCCGCCAAGTTTGGATTGCCGCTCTATCAGGTGCCTTCGCTGCTGGTTTACGGCGAGAGGCTGGCATCCGTGGTTAAAGCGCCATACGGCGCAAGCGCAACCTATGGCTACTGGAACTGGTCAATCACCCAGAACTAAAGGCATCGTCGCAAATTGGGTGCCCAGCGGTTAGACTTAGGGCATCGAGGGCGATCGCCCAAAATCACAAATCTGGCACTTTTTCGCTGTGCCAAGACTTGTCTGAATACAAGGACTTAATCATGGCTCTGGCCTCAAGAGATGACCTGCGCAACGTAGCAATCGTTGCCCACGTAGACCACGGAAAGACCACCTTGGTCGATGCAGTGCTTCGCCAGACGGGATCGTTCAGCGATCACGGCAACGTGCGCGAGCGCGTTATGGACTCTGGAGACCTAGAGCG
>CAZDKF010000128.1:0-3595 GCA_964505955.1 uncultured Rhodoluna sp.
CGGAGTTGTGCTTCTCGCCGAGGTGGCAGATGCCGGATTCTTGCGGTCACCATCAACCTGCAGCGCGGTTACCTCAGACATGTAGCCCTGAGTTTGCTCGCTGCGCTCCCAGGTTGGCTCCCACGACGGGCCAGAAAACAGGGTTGAGTCGAGCACAATCTTGCTGACGGCTTGACCGGCCAGTGATGCATTAACTGCCACGGCAAGGTCGCTCAGCTTGGGTGCATCACGATAGACAGACTGCTTGCCGTTTGGGGTTCGCGAAAGAGTTGGGTCGCCGGCACCAACCAGATAAATGGTCGAAAGGTTAGCCGGATCTTGGTAGACCTTGGTTTCGACTCGATAGTTCGGACCGAGCACCTGCAAGGCGGCAGCCGCGGTAAGCATCTTCTGCGTTGAAGCAGGGGCAGCGCCCACCTCGCTGTTGCGATCGAAAAGCAACTCGTCGGTTGCTGGGTTAATTACCGCTGCTGCGAAGGTTGCGAGCTTGGGGTCGGTCGACTCGGTGGCAACGCTGCAGGTGCGAGCAAAGGTTGGTGATGCGGTTGCGCTCGGCGAAGCAGAAGAGTCTGGGTTTGCCGAATCTGAGCTTGAGTTGTCGATTGGAGTTGCCGTGCCCGAGATGCTGAAACCGGCAATGATCAGGGCAAGGATGGCAACACCCGAAGCAGCGCCGATGGCGACCTGCTTCAAATATGCAAACTTAGCCTTGCCTTCTGACACGACTGACTCCTGACTTTTTGCCTTTAATACATCAATTCTAACTTGGCTCGAAAGAGCGACAGCACTTCGGCTCTTAGACTTGGAGCATGAAAAAACTCAAATTTGCATCAATAATCGCGCTCGCAGCAACTCTCTTTGTTGCTCCTAACGCATTCGCTCATGACGAGGTAATCGGCACCTATCCCGCATCGGGTGAAACCGTCGAAGCTGGACAAATTGGAATTTTGGTCGACTTTTCTGCCGACGTTATGGCAAATGATCGCAATGAGGGTTTTGAAATCAGAGTCAGCGACTCACAGGGAAACGTTCAGCCGGTTGGCTGCCTCGAGGCAGCCGGTGCTACCCTCTCGAGCACAACCTCGCTGGCTAAACCAGGTGACTACACGGTTGACTGGCGCTCGGTTGGCAACGACGGTCACGCCGTAGAAGGAACTTTCAAATTCTCGGTAATCAACACTTCTGGCTACGAGCAGCAGACCGCCGAGCAGATTGCGTGTGCGACTCTGCTGGACTCATCAGCACCAACCGTAATCGCTGACGGCACAAGAACGACTGGCGCTGACGATGGTGCATTCACCGGACTCTTGATTGGTGCGAGTTTCATAGTCATCGGCAGTATTGCCGGCGCGGTTGCTGTTCGAATCAAAGAAAAGAATGCAGCGAAGAAGCCGAAGGTTCTCTACAAAGATTAACCTTGGGGTGGGCCGGCTAGCCGGTCGACATCACCGAGAATCGCTTCGAATTCGTCGACGGTCATCAAACTCAGATCGATGACCACCTCGCGCACGGTCTTGCCCTCGAGCTGTGCTCGCTTAGCCACGATTGTCGCATTTTCGTAGCCGAGCATTGGTGTGAGTGCGGTGACGAGACCAATCGAGTTTTCGACGCTGAGTCTTAGCTGCTCTTCGTTGGCGGTTATTCCTGAAATGCAGCGATCGGCCAAAACGTAGCAAGCCGCCTTCAACTGAGTGATTCCCATCATCAGTGCTCGACACATGATCGGCTCGAAGGCGTTGAGTTGCAGCTGGCCAGCCTCTGCCGCCATGGTCACGGTAAGGTCGTAGCCGATAACGGCAAAGGCAACCTGGTTGACCACCTCTGGAATAACGGGGTTCACCTTGCCTGGCATTATCGAAGAGCCAGCCTGCATCGGCGGCAGGTTGATTTCGCCAAGGCCTGCGCGCGGGCCGCTAGACAGCAGGCGCAAGTCGTTTGAGGTTTTTGAAAGCTTCACGGCAACACGCTTCAAGACTCCCGAAACCATAACGAAGACTCCGGCGTCCTGGGTCGCCTCGACCATGTCGGCCGCGCTCTCGAAATCTATTTTGGTTAGCTCACCGAGACGCTCGGTGACTGCCGCAACATAACCGGCCGGTGCGTTCAACTGCGTGCCGATAGCTGTGCCGCCGAGGTTAATCTCGCAGAGCAGCGGAACCAACTCGCGAAGACGTTGTTCGTCTTCCATTGTCATGCGTGCGAAAGCGGCAAACTCTTGACCGAGGGTCATCGGCACAGCATCTTGCAACTGGGTGCGGCCCATTTTTATTACGCCGCGAAACTCGGTTGCCTTGCTGGCGAATTCGTTGCGCAGGTAATCCATGGCTTGAATCAATTCACGAATTTCGAGAATCAACGCAACCTTGAGTGCGGTTGGGTAAACATCGTTAGTCGACTGCGACATGTTTACATGATTGAGCGGATGAATTTGCTCGTAATCACCCTTAGCAAAGCCAGCTAGTTCGAGCGCGCGATTCGCGATCACTTCGTTGGCGTTCATGTTTGTGCTTGTGCCAGCACCACCCTGAATCGCATCGACAACAAATGAGCTGTCGAGTTTGCCTTCGGCCACATCGCGGCAGGCGGCAACTATGAATTTGTGAATATCTGCATCGAGTTCACCGACTTTAAAATTCGCGTCGGCGGCGGCTTCTTTGACTAGCGCGAGCGCTTTGATCAAGCTTCTGTAGTGCGCAATTGGAACGCCGGAAATTGGAAAGTTTGCAACTGCTCTTGCGGTGTGAATTCCCCAGTATGCGTCTGCTGGAACTTCTAATTCGCCAAGCAGGTCGTGTTCGAGCCTCATTGCTGACATGCGTTCAGTCTCTCACAGTCGCGAGAAAGAGCAGTTCAACTAGAAGAAACTGCCGGCTCCGCACTCGTAGAGGCGGTCTGCCAGGGTATCGAGCCCGTTGCGCGCTCCATAGCCGACGGTTTTTCCTTCCGCGCTGCGAGCGAATCCGGCGAAGCTGATGGCCGTGCCATCCTTGGCGTAAACCACCCCGGCAAGGCTGTAGAGGCCAGGGATGTAGCCAGACTTGGCGTGCACAAAGCCGCGGGCAGATCGGTTGTCACCGTTGAAGCGTGTGGCCAGAGTGCCCGAAATTCCCGAAACCGGAAGGTAGCTAATCATCGGGTTCAACACCGATGCAGGGTCTACGGCTTTCGCAATCAGCTCGGCGGTCATGCGCGCGGTCACTCGGTTTGATTGCGCCAAACCTGAACCATCAGCCATAACGAGTTTTCTCGCATCGACGCCGTAAACCTTCATGACCCTCCGCATCAGCGGTTGAATGTTTGTGAAGGTGGTCGCCATGGCGTTGATGCGAAGCGCGTGCCGCGCAATCATTTCAGTCTCGGTGTTGTCTGAATACTTCAGCGCGTGGTCTAACCAAACCGACATCGGCTGCGACTGAACCGAAGTTGTCTCAATCGCTTGGTCTGGGGTGGCACCAACTTCAAGAGTTGCGGTTGCCGCACGTGTTCCGAGAGCTTTCTTAAAGTGAGTGCCGGCAGCCATCACAGGGTCTTTGCTTCTAACTCCGCTGTATGAACGTGAAGTCAAATCAGGATTCGCGCGATCGCTATCGACCTT
>CAZDKF010000129.1:0-3589 GCA_964505955.1 uncultured Rhodoluna sp.
GTTGGCACATTCACCGAATTAGCGCTCGCCCAAGTGCCAGAGGCCAAGGGTCAGGTCTGGATGCCCGTTTCGCACGTTCAAGAGGCAATCGATTTGGTGCTCAGCAAGCAGGCCTTTAGGGCTATCGTGCCGGTTGAAAACTCGATCGAGGGCGGCGTTTCGGCCACTCTCGACGCTCTCGCGGCCACAGACAACATTCGCATCTATGGCGAATATCTGGTTTCGGTGAACTTCAATCTTGTAGCCCGCCCGGGCACCAAACTAACCGATGTGCGCACAGTCGCTACCCATCCGGTTGCCTATGCGCAGACGCGCAAGTGGCTCGGCGAAAACCTGCCGAAGCACCACCACCTGCCAACCACTTCAACCGCTGCCGCTGCTGCCGAACTGCTAGTCAGCGACATCGCTCAGGCGGCGGTCGCCGCGGCGACGATCACTGACCACTACAAGCTCAAGGTGCTCGCCAGGAACATTGGCGATAACAAAAACGCGCAGACCAGATTCATTCAGATTGGTCTGGCCGGTGCACTTGCTGAGAGAACCGGTCGCGACAAGACCAGCGTGATTGTTGAGTTGCCAATCGACCGCCCGGGTGCGCTTCTCGAAATGCTCGAGCAGTTTGCTGCCCGTGGTGTTAATCTTTCGCGAATCGAGTCGAGACCCATCGGAGATCGCCTAGGGCGTTACCGCTTCAACATCGATGTTCAGGGGCACATCGATGAAGATGCTGTGGCAGAAGCGCTCAAGGGTTTGCACCGATTCAGCCCAAAGGTTAGCTTCTTGGGTTCTTACGCGAGAGCCGATAAAGAGAAGTCGGTTCACGAGGGCAACAATTCGAACACCGAGTTTGCGCTAGCCGATGATTGGCTGAAGAAACTTAAGAGCGCACGCTAACCGCGCGCGGCACAGATTCAAACTCAACCTCTTTTATGATCCCAACGGCGTCACCGTCGATTTGAAGTTCAACCGGATCTTCTGGTCGCACGCGAATCTTCTTTGACGTGAGATTCTCAAGCGTCTTCACGTTAGCGGTTGCATCGAGAAGTTTTCGGCCGGCACGAGTTGTTCGCACCACGTTGTTGCCAACCGTCACGCGGGTCCAGAAATCTATCCAGTCCCAAATTCGTCTCGGGCCGATTACGGCAACATCGAGCAGGCCGTCATCGAGTGAGGCATCTGGCATCATCGACAAATTGCCGGGTAACCAACCCACGTTGCCAATCAGCAGTGTCAGAACGCGCACTGTTCGACTTTCGCGACCATCGATCTGAATCGAAAGTTTTTGGTAGCGAAGCGGCAGCTGCTTGAAACCCGATTCTGCGTAGGCGATCCAGCCGAGCTTTCGCTTTCGCACCGGGTCGGTGTTGAGCATGATCTTGGCGTCGAGACCCATTCCAGCCATTACGCCGCCCCCCATCTGGACACGAGCGGCGTGATCTAGGATGATGCGGGCCAAACCCATGTCTAGCCAGTGCGCGTTGCCAAGCAGCGCGCGCTGCACCTGGGCGCGAATGCCTTCTAGCGGAATGCCGAGGTGGCGGGCGAGCACGTTGCCGGTGCCAACCGGAACGATTCCGACGGTGACCTTTGCCCCAGAGAGAGCTACGGCCTCGAGCACCGATCGAACCGTTCCGTCTCCGCCGGCAACAACTATATGTGTGGCCTTTTGCGCGATTGCTCGAAGTGCCTGCTGAGCGCCTGTGTCGCTAGCCTCGGTCTTCAGCCAGAGGCTGGGTTCCCAGAAGCTCACAGTTGTCACGGCCTCAACAGCCGAGCGCAACTTTCGCAGGTCTACTCGCCCCGGAAAGTAGATGATTGCAGCACGCTTATTTTTGTTTGGCACCCTGCCAGCCTAATCATCGGCAAAATGTTCTGTTTAGGGAACATCGGTGAATGTGCGCTCAACCCCATGTGCCAATCTTGTACTTGAAAGAAGGCGACGTGGCAGCGACTCAGAAACTTTTGGTGGTTGAAGACAACCAGTTCATGCGCGCACTCATAACCGAGCTTCTCGAGACCGAGGGCTTTGAAGTGCAGGCCGTCGAGACAGCATCTGCGGCAGTCAAAGCGGCCGCATCTTTTGACCCAGACGCCGCAATTCTCGACGTCGAGCTCGGCATCGGCCCTAACGGTTTCGATCTCGCCCGCATCTTGCGCGAAGGCAACGAAGAGCTCGGTCTCGTCTTTTTAACCAACATCCCTGAGCCAAAGACCATTGGCGTTGACAACCGTTCGATTCCCAAGGATGCCGCCTATCTGGTCAAAGAGTCGGTTGGCAACATTGAACTCTTGCTTCGTGCAATCAAGGCAAGCCTTCGCGGTCGGGTAGGTGCAGACCTGCGTCAAGACCGTGAGGTTCACTCGCTTTCGAACCTGTCACGCTCGCAACTCGATCTTCTACACATGGCAGCGCTCGGACTTTCAAACACCGAGATTGCCCAGCGTCGCGGCACAACGGTTCGCGCGGTTGAGAACCTCTTCAAGCGAGCAATCGAATCGGCCGGCATCGAGGTTGGTCCCGGTGAACACGGACGTGTCTTGGCCGTGCGCAAGTACATCGAAACTGTGGTTCTGCCAAAGGCCTAGACCAAACGGGCTGCTGCAGGCCCAAAAGGTAGGCTTTACCTGTGATTGACCCAAATCTTCTTCGCGAGAACCCCGAAGCCATCAAGGCTTCGCAGCGCGCTCGCGGCAACGACGAATCGATTGTTGATGACGCCGTGCAGGCCGATGCCACCTGGCGCAAGAAGCTGCAAGAGTTTGAAACCCTTCGGGCCGAACAAAACGCTGCCGCCAAGCTCGTGGGTTCAGCCTCGAAAGAAGATCGCCCGACCTTAATTGCCGCCGGTCAGGTTCTTGCAGACAAGGTCAAGGCAGCGCAAGAAATTGCCAACGCAGCCGAGGCACGACTCAACGAACTAATGTGGAAGATCGAGAACGTCGTCATCAGCGAGGTGCCGGCGGGCGGCGAAGAGAACTTCAAGGTGCTCAAAGAAGTTGGCAGCCACGCAAAGTTTGATTTCGAACCCAGAGACCACGTGGCCCTGGGCGAGCTGCTAGATGTTATAGACATCGAACGCGGAGTAAAAGTTTCAGGCTCACGCTTCTATTTCTTGAAGGGATGGGGTGCTCGTCTTGAACTTGCACTCATGAACCTCGCTCTCGATCTCGCAACAAAGCACAACTTCACCGCGCTAATCACGCCAACCCTGGTGCGCCCAGAGGTGATGGCAGGTACCGGCTTCTTGGGTGAACACTCAGACGAGATTTACTATCTACCAGCAGATGACCTTTATCTAACCGGCACAAGCGAAGTCGCGCTCGCGGGCTATCATCGCGACGAGATCATCGACCTGAGCAACGGTCCGTTGCGTTATGCCGGTTGGTCAACCTGCTACCGTCGCGAGGCTGGCTCTGCAGGCCGCGATACCCGAGGAATTTTGCGCGTGCACCAGTTCAACAAGCTTGAGATGTTCAGCTATGTAAAGCCGGAAGACGCCGAGCAGGAGCACCTGAAGTTGCTTGCGTTAGAAGAAGAGATGCTTCAGGCCTGCGAGCTCTCATACCGAGTTATCGACACCGCTGCCGG
>CAZDKF010000130.1:0-3482 GCA_964505955.1 uncultured Rhodoluna sp.
GTCATCTGGAACGCGCTTGCCGCGCTCTTCAATGGCGTTGATCGCGGCTAGGGCCATGACGTCGCTTGCTGCAAAGACTCCATCGATTTCTGGATTACTAGCTAGGAGTCTGATCATCAATATCTTTGCGCTGTCATAAGACCAGTTTCCATGCGCGATCAGATTTCTATTTATCTTTGCGCCGTTTTCTTTGTGTGCCTGCTCATAGCCGCGAAGCCGGTGCTGGCCAGCGCTGGCCTCGATGTCACCTGTGATGGTTGCAATGTTTTTGCAACCAATCTTGAAGAGGTGGTTGGTTCCGAGAAAACCTCCCGCCACGTTGTTGGTATCTACGAAGTGCACATCCGGGGCCTCTGAAGATGGGGTTCCGATAACAACTATCGGTAGGCCCTTGTTGACGAGTTTGCGCACCAAGGTGTCTTTGTGAACCTGGGCAAAGATCGCTCCATCGACCTCGTTTTTGTCTAGATAGTGCGATACCGGACCCTCCTCGTCGTCGAGTTTGGTCACAAGTAATAGCGTTTGCATGTCATTCTCCATGAGAACACGGCTCACGCCTGAGGTCACCATGCCCCAGAAAGGGTCACTTAGGGCAGTGATGTCGTCATCGATAACGACCGCGATGAGGCCGGTTCTTCCTGTTGAGAGGGCGATGGCCGCGCGATTTGGTCGATAACCAATCTTTTGAGCAGCCTTCATCACCGCTGAAACGCGATCGGGGTGAACACGAGGGTCACCATTGAAGACTCGTGAAACGGTGGCCTTGCTGACTTGAGCCATCTCGGCAATCTCGTTGTAAGTAGAGCGCGTCACTGATTTCTCGGGCACGTGTTTATCCCCCTCACATGTGAAACGAATGTTTGACAGAGTCTAACATCTGTGAAACAGAGGCGTTGAAATCAGTACTTGATGACTTTGCCAACGCCATCAACCGTGAAATAACGAACATAGTCGAAAGTGATTTTCGCCTTATCGAGCTCTGGGTCAGTTGGGCCGCCGACAAAGTTGCCGCCCATTGCGAGATTCAAAATGATGTAGAACTCGTGGTCAAACACCCAAACTGCAGCTGGGCTAGACCCGATGTACTCAGACTTGGTGACCTTGTGATACTGAACCCCGTCGACATACCAGGTGACCGAGTTTGGGGTCCAGTCAATTGCGTAGGTGTGCCATTCGGTCTGCGGGGTGTCAAGGGTTGTAGTCGAGCCGTTGCTGCCGTTCGGGCCGTGCAAAGTGCCCCAGAGGGTGTCTTCATTTTGACCCTTGAGTTCCATGACATCGATCTCGCCGCAACCCGGCCAAGGTCTCTCTTCGATGTTTGCGCCTAACAACCAAAAGGCTGGCCAGACACCTTGACCCAGTGAACTCTTTGCTCGTGCCTCGAAGCGACCATAGAGAAAGCCGACCTTCTTATAGGTGACGAGTTTGGAGCTAATCCACTTGCACTCACCGTAGTAGCACTTGTACTGCGAAGCACCCGTGCGGGTGGCATCAATCGATAGCGATCCATCGCCAGTGAAGCTGGCTTGTTTCTTCAGGTACCACTGCTCTTCGCGGTTACCCCAGCCGGCATTCTTGAAAGCAACACCGTCTCCCTCTTGAAAGGCCCATTTGCTGGTGTCAACTGCACTGCCCGCAGGTGCATCAAATTCGTCTGACCAGGTAAGCACGTAGTCTTTCGGCTGATCGTCAGGAACAAACGACTTGGTTGTGAACTTACCCAAAGCAAATCCACTTGCCTGAGCCGAGATTGAAACTTTGAATTCAGACATCACAGCGGAAGGCGAAAACTTGTATTTCGCAGCAACTGCGCCCTTGATTGCAGTGCCATCTTTAAACCATTGGTATTTCACTGTCTTTGTGCTTGGCGAGATTCTGAGGTTGCTTACCTGAAGAGTTGTTTTGGCTGCGTCGGCAAATGCCACTTTGGTATCGGCTGCGATTGATGTCTTGCCAACCACGAGCGCGTTCGAGAGCCTAGTCACAGTGTTGCCGCCGACGTTTGCTGACTGACGAGCTTGTATTTTCTTGAGGTTCATTGATGAGGTGATCTTGAGTTGCAATGACTTGGCTGATGACAGCACTGTGCCGTTCTGCAACCAAACAAATGATTGCGCGGTGGCGTCGGGCCAGGAGGCAAGTGTGAGCTTAATGGTTTGACCAACTTTTGCCGACTCTGTTATTGACGGTGCCGCATAAGAGACTTCTTCAGCTACCGCAGAATCTTTGACCACCGGAGAAATCAAAATTGCGAACATCGCAACCAGCGAGAACAACTTCTTCATGAATTCCCCTTATTACAAGTGTTTGTGGGTGGGGCAAAGTCAGCCCCACCCACAGACAATTGATTTTTAGTTAGCCGACCTTAACAGTTGTCTTGTAGGTCTTGCCTGCAATGACAACCGAAATGGTTTTGGTGCCCTTGGTTAGAGAAACCGAGTAGGTCAGCTTGCCCGATGCAGGCAGCTTCTTGGTTACCTTCGCCAAGCCGGTGACCGACACAGCTGCTGAACTCAAGGCTTTGCCCTGGATAGTTATTGCAACTGAATACTTGCCACCGACCGCCTTGGTTGCCGCGAGCGCGGAGACACCTGTGGGTAGGTTTGTGAAGTGGAACTCGGTCATATCTGCAACATCTGCAAGACCGGCTACCTCAGGCCAGAACTGGCTGAATACAGCACCCTTTCCGGCTAGAGGCATTGGGGTGGTTAGCGAGGCGGGGATCGCCTCGCCGGCAGTGTCGGTGTTCTTCATGTGGAAGACAACGCTGCCGAAGGCATCGGTCTTGCCAACCCAGAGCGCCTTATCGGCATCAGCAGGTTTGGTCATATCAGACGCGGTAACTCCGTCGGTAACCTTAGCGTTTGAACCGCTGTACGCTTTGCCAACGTGCAGTTTCACTTCTTGGTTCACAAGTGGCTTACCGGCGTCATCCTTGACCGAGTAGGTCATGTAGGAGTTTCCACCCACAGGCATGTATGCCTGACGAACCGTGATGCCTTTTGCATACCAAGGGTTATCGACTGAGAAGGTCTTTTCGAGGTCAGCGCGACGCACCGAGTTGACATCGGTTAGTGCTGGCGTGAGCAATCGAATACTTGGCCCAGTTGCAGGTCCGTTAGCCACTGGTGTTGGGTTCTTGTAGTAGTGGAATTCGGTCATAACCGAGTGGTCTGGCTTCTCACCGTTTACCTGTGGCAACAACTGAACATACAAGGCATCTAATGAAGTACCGGGAATCGTGTCGTCAGTCCACTTTGCTGGTTTCGGCTCGCCCTCGCTCGCATCGTTAAGGTTCACCAAGGTGAACGAAACGTTTCCGAAAGAATCAGTCTTGCGAATCGGGTTAGCCTGATCGAACGGAGGCTTGTCGACACCGTTGGTCTTCAAACCATCGACACTAACGATTGCGGTCGAGCCCGAATAGCCCTTGCCGACTCGCAGGTTCACAGGAGTGTCGATGAACGGATTGCCGTTCTTGT
>CAZDKF010000131.1:0-3473 GCA_964505955.1 uncultured Rhodoluna sp.
AACTCGCGACCCCTTCCTTACCATGGAAGTGCTCTACCACTGAGCTATCAGGGCGTATGCCCGAAGGCAACTTCATCATTTTAGTGGGCTTAGGCCTTGGCTGGCAAACGCCAGATGTTAAGGCTCAATTTTTCACCAGGAACTTTGACTGTCGATGTCGACAGAGTTAATTTGCCGCCACCAAACAGGTTTTCTGCCTTCGAAATGTTTGCAACCACATCGCGAGGCAAGACAATCTTGTTATCGGCACCTCGCGTTGCAGCTACAAGAATGCTCTGCTTGCCGTTCTCGCGCACGAAGACAATGGCCTCTTCTGACGCATACAAGAACCGCATCGAGCCGTCGTTGAGCGCGCTGTTGCCACGGCGAATCTTTGCGAGAGCTGCATAGATCTCAATCATCTTGGTGTCGTGTGGTCGTTCGTTATTCCACGGAATCGGTGTGCGCGAAGATTCGCCGTTGAATCCGTCGAGACCAAATTCATCGCCAGCCCAAATCACTGGGATGCCTGGGAATGTGAATTGCAATCCGGCAGCAACTTTTTGCGCACCTTTGATCGCGTAGGTCTTGAAGCGCGGAATGTCATGCGTGTCTAGCGGGTTCATGTTGTGCAAACGCACGTGCCAAGGAAAACCTGCGATGAACTGCGTGTAACTCTTTACCAGTTCGCGACCGCCAGCTTTCTGAGCGCCATCCCACATCGAGAAACCTGGAAGCCCTTGAGCGCCCTTCGGTCGTGACTTTGCATTCTCGTTGTAAAACCAACGCCAAACCGGCTTTGTGAAGTTCGAGTAAGTCATCGCACCCTGCCAGCCGTCACCCTGCACTTCATAGGCTGCATCACCGGTGTATTCACCGAGCATGATGGTGTCTGGGTTGATGTCGACCATGGTCTTGCGAATCACCTGGGCAACTTCGAGATACATGTCTTCGTCTCTAATGCGACCGGTCATGTTGGCAACGTCGATGCGCCAGCCATCCATTTTGTATGGGGCCTTGAGCCAACGCGCAACCACTGAAGTCGGGCCTTCGATGAAACGCTTGCGCAATTCGCGCGACTTCCAGTTGAACTTTGGAAGGCTGGCAACCCCGAACCAAGAGTCATACTTGGTGTTCTTTTCGGTGAAGTAGTAGAAGTCGCTTTCCTTTGCGCCAGGCTTCTTGTAGGCGGCCTTAAACCATTCGTGACCAACACCCGAGTGGTTCGAAGTGAGGTCACCGATGACGCGCATGCCCTTCTTGTGTGCAGCCTCGATGAGAGCCGCAAAGGCCTTTCCGCCGCCGAGCAGCGGGTCAACCTCGGCAAACGAACTAGCGTCATAGCGGTGGTTTGACATGCCCGGAAAAATCGGAGTCAGGTAAACCAGGTTCACGCCGAGCTTCTTTAGGTGATCGAGGTGCTCGATGACTCCCCACAGGTCACCACCGAAGAACTGCTCGGATGTGCCTGGGCCCGTGCCGATGACCTCGTCGCCCCAGTCTTTAGCGATTGCCCAGCTAGGT
Source organism: uncultured Rhodoluna sp. (assembly GCA_964505955.1). Taxonomy (GTDB): domain Bacteria; phylum Actinomycetota; class Actinomycetes; order Actinomycetales; family Microbacteriaceae; genus Rhodoluna. The sequence goes on from CAZDKF010000131.1 coordinate 1,504, forward strand.
GTCTTGTGGGTGTCAGCGTGCTTTGAGCGAGCGAAACGGTCAGGAAAAATCTGGTACATAATCGCGTTCTTGCCCCAGGCTGGCGCAGAAGAAAAAGTGTTAAGCCTGAAGTCGTTGATGTCAGCCGTATTCAGCTCGTGCAAGCCTAAAGTGTTGTACCAGAGAGTTTGACCCGAAGCCATCACAATCATGAACCGGTAGTTCATCTTTGGATTGTGAATCGTGATCTTGGTTTCATACCAAGACCAGCCGCCTTCTCTCTTTATAACCTTGGCAGGTGCACTCGGAAACGCCTCGCCGCTCTCGCTGTAGCGAACTCGAACCTCTTTGACAGGGCCGAGCGCTTTGTGAATGCGAATGCGAATCTTGAGAACATCTAGCAGTTTCGGGTTTTGGTTCGGCACATAAAGTGCCGAACCATCGTGGTGCGGAAGAAGTGCAAGGGGTAACTTGTCGAAAAGCGACATTAACCCTTCACTGCTCCACCCATTAGACCCGAAACGATGTACTTCTGCAGATACAAGAACAGAACCACGATAGGAATAGCCGAAAGCACGGCTCCCGCGGTGAACATCGACCAGTCACGCGAGAACGGGTCTGAAATGAACTGTCTCAAACCAACGGCCAAAGTAAGGGTCTCAGGCTTGCTCAAAACAACTGCCGCAAGAACATAGTCCGAAGTAATTCCGATGTACGAAAGAAGCATCTGCACTGCAAGTACAGGTGAAACGAGTCGAAGAATGATTCCGAAGTAAATCTGCGTGTGAGTTGCGCCATCAATCTTGGCCGCCTCATCTAGTTCACGCGGAACCGTGTTGAAAAAGCCGTACATCAGGTATGTTCCGGTTCCGAGCGAACCACCCATATAAATCATGATCAGACCCAGCTGGCTGTCGAGACCGAAGGCCGGAAAGGTTCTTCCGATTTCAATTAGCATGCCGTAGATCGCAACCAGACCCAGCAAAGAAGGGAACATCTGAATAACGATGAGGCTCAAGAGCCCGGCGCGACGACCACGGAAGCGCAAGCGCGAGAACGCATAGGCCGCCAATGCCGAGATGAACACGGTGAATATCGAAGTCACTATTCCGATGTAAACGGTATTGAAGTACCAGGTAGCAAAAGGTCGAGCCTCATCCTGGAAAAGGTTTACATAGTTCTCACCAGACACAGCGGCGAAAAGAGAGTTGGTTCCATCGATGCTGTTGTTCGGGTAAAGCGATGTCGAAATGATGTAGAGAATCGGGAAAATCGCGTAAAGCACAATCGCCATTCCCACGAGGTGTCGCCAACCCAACGCGAAGAACCAACGCAACGGAGTCATGCGTCGCTTCTTAAACTTAAGCGGCACTTCTTTTTTAGCTTTTACGGTTGCAGTGGTCATTAGTTCACATCCTCTAGGGTACGAGTTCTTCTGAAGCTGATTAGTGAGAACGTTGCGACAATGATGAATATCAGAATCGAGAACGCGCTGGCCAAACCGTAGTCTTGACCACCTCCGCTAGAGAACGCGATCTTGTAAACGAAGGTAATCAGAATGTCTGTTCCACCCGCGTCGTAACCACTTGATGCGGAATCAAGCGGACCACCTTCTGTGAGCAAATAAATCAACGTGAAGTTGTTGAAGTTGAACGCAAAAGATGCAATCAAGAGTGGCGCAATGGTCACGAGAAGCAACGGCATCTTGATTTGCCGCAGAATCTGCCAAGGGGTTGCGCCATCAATAGTCGCAGACTCGGTTAGCTCTGCCGGAATGGCCTGGAGCGCTCCGGTTGTAATCAAGAACATGTATGGGAAGCCCAGCCACAGGTTGACCAATAGAACGGCCGCTCGAGCTGGCAACTCCTCGGTAAGCCAAGGAACTTCTGTGCCGCCCAGAATAACGTTGTTAACGAAGCCGTTGTCTGTGTCGAGCAGACCACGCCACACATAGGCTGACAGGAACGCCGGGAAAGCGTAGGGCAAAATCA
>CAZDKF010000132.1:0-3465 GCA_964505955.1 uncultured Rhodoluna sp.
TACCTGCAGACGACAGGTGACATTTCCGAAGCGGCACAGGGCGCGCTAGAAAAACTCGAGGGTGCTGCCCGCGAACTGCTAAACGTCTAGCGGCGGTCGCGCCCGAGATTTGCGCGCTGCGCTTCGAAACCCTCTGCGATAGTTTCGATTAGTTCTTCGCGAGCATCTACAGACTGAAAAGTCGCATCGGCAGCATTGAGCTGAAACTGCTCGAGGTCGTCGATGTCGTAACCGAAAGTTTCAACGAGCAACTGTAGCTCTTTCGAGATTGTCGTGTTCGACATCAAACGGTTGTCTGGGTTGACGGTGACACCAAAGCCGAGGTCATACAAAACCGCAAACGGGTGATCTGCAACGCTCAACTCGTGATCGTCTTCTTCGGTCAACTGATAGATGTCGTCGAGCACGCCGGTCTGCATGTTTGAAGTGATGCTCAGTTCTAGTGCGATGCCGCGATCGTGAACCCACTCGGCAACTGGACCCAGAACTACAAAGTCTGCCTCGCCCTGGCTGCGACTAAACAGTACGTCTTCGATTAGTCTGGCGCCGTGCCCGAGTCGCAGTGCTCGACCACTCACGATGGCATCCTTGATGCTATCGACACCGTCGGCTTCACCCGCGTGCACCGTCACCGGAAACATCTCGCTAGCAAGGTAGTCGAATGCTGCTTTGTGGCGACTAGGCATGAAGCCCTTTTCTGGCCCGGCGATGTCGAAGCCAACCACGCCGTCGTTGCGATGGCGAACGGCCAACTCGGCAATCTCAAGGCCTCGGTCGAGATGACGCATGGCAGTCACGAGCTGCCCGGTGCGAATGCTGTGGCCCTTCTCGGCAGCGGCATCTGCGCCATCCTCGAGCCCATCCTGCACGGCTGCGACAACCTCATCGAGAGTCAGCCCCTTGGCCAGGTGCTGCTCTGGCGCCCAGCGAATCTCGCCGTATATGACACCGTCGGCGGCCAAATCGAGCACAAACTCTTTGGCCACGCGCTGCAGGCCGTGGGTGGTCTGCATGACTGCGGTAGTGATGTCGAAGGTCTTCAGGTAGTCGACCAGGTTGCCGCTGTTGGCAGACTGCTCGAACCAGCGACCCAGCTCGGCAGCATCGGTGCTTGGCAACTCGAGCCCGATTTCGTCGGCCAACTCGATAATGGTCTGTGGTCGAAGCCCGCCGTCGAGGTGATCGTGCAAAGAGATTTTTGGCAGCTTCTTGATATTCATTTCAAACCCTAGCTAATGCGATCGATAACAATTTTTCGCTCTACCGAGCCAGAGCCAATGCTAAACGAATCTTCGAGCGATTCGAGCGCGCGAGCGAAACGCGGCTCGTCGTCGGTGAAGAGTGTCATCAGCGGAGCACCGGCAACAACCTGACTGCCGATTTGCGCGTGCAATTCGATTCCGGCACCAAACTGCACGGCGTCTTCTTTGCGCTCGCGACCGGCACCGAGACGCCATGACGCGACACCAACCTGAAGCGCATCGAGAGACGTGAGTGTTCCGCTGCTTGGGGCAACTATTGTGTGCGAGTGCTTCGCCTTCGGCAGCGGTGCATCGACATCGCCACCCTGTGCGGTAATCATTCGACGCCACTGATCCATCGCGCGGCCATCGTTTAGCGCGGCTGCAACATCGACATCACCCTTGCCGGCTAGGCGCAACATTTCGCGCGCAAGCTCAACCGTGATTTCAACAACATCGGCAGGGCCACCGCCGGCCAGAACCTCGAGCGACTCTTCGACCTCGAGTGCGTTGCCAACCTTGAGGCCGAGAGGCGTCGACATGTCGGGGATGAGGGCAGAGGTGTGCACGCCGGCATCCTGGCCAATTTGCACCAGGGTCGTTGCCAACTCGCGAGCGCGCTCGATGGTCTTCATGAATGCGCCAGAGCCAACCTTCACGTCGAGCACCAGCGACTGGGTGCCTTCGGCAAGCTTCTTGCTCATAATCGAGCTGGCAATCAGCGGGATGGCCTCAACCGTGCCGGTGACATCGCGCAGGGCGTAGAGCTTCTTGTCGGCAGGCGCTAGGCCAGAGCCGGCGGCGCAGATAACCGCGCCAACTTCGGATAGCTGGCGGTGCATCTCGTCGTTCGAGATGCTGGCGCGCCAGCCCTTGATCGACTCGAGCTTGTCGAGGGTTCCGCCGGTGTGGCCGAGACCGCGACCCGAGAGCTGAGGCACCGCAACACCGAAAACCGATACCAGCGGGGCAAGCGGCAGGGTGATCTTGTCGCCGACGCCACCGGTTGAGTGCTTGTCTGAGGTTGGCACCGAGAGCGCGCTGAAGTCGAGCTTCTCGCCGCTGGCAATCATCGCCGAAGTCAGGTCTCCGATCTCGCGACGGTTCATGCCGTTAAGCAAAATCGCCATCGCCATCGCCGACATCTGCTCGTCGGCAACCGAACCCTTTGTGTATGAGTCAATGAGCCAATTGATTTGCTCGGTTGAAAGTTCGCCGTGCTCGCGCTTCTGAATAATCAGTTCGACTGCAGAAAAATTCGACACTATGCTTCGAGCTCTTCGCGTGTGAAAGCGTCTGGCAAAACTTCGGCCATGGTCTTCAAACCCGAGATAGTTTCGAGAATCATTCCCGGTGCCGCGTGCTCGACCAGCAACTGACGGCAGCGACCGCAGGGCATCAAAACGTTTGAGTTTGCATCGACGCAGGTGAAGGCGATTAGCTTTCCACCACCGGTCATCAGCAGGTCGCTCACCAGTGAACACTCGGCGCAGAGGGTGACTCCATAGCTCGCGTTCTCGATATTGCAGCCACTCACGATTCGTCCGTCGGTGGTGATTGCCGCCGCACCGACCGCAAAGTTTGAGTACGGCGAGTAAGACTTCTTCATTGCCTCGACGGCTACGGCGCGAAGCGCATCCCAGTTGATATCAGACATTTAGTTCTTTTCGTAAGGCTTGCCGGTAGCCGCCGGGCCGCGAACGCGACCAGCGAAACCAGCAACGGCGATGAGAGTCACCAGGTAAGGCACCATGGTGATGAAGTCGACCGGAATGACCGGGTTGATCTGGTTCGACCAGATGCGCATGATGATTGCGAAGCCGAAGAGCAGCGCCGAAATCGAAACGTAGAGCGGCTGCCAACGACCGAGAATCACCACGGCCAGAGCGATGAAGCCGAGACCACCGGTCATCTCGCGCCCAAAGGCACCAACGTTGCCAACCGTGATTGCTGCCCCGCCGAGACCGGCCACGGCACCACCGATTGTGACCCACCAGAAGCGGGTGCGGCCAACGTTGATGCCAACCGTGTCAGCGGCAAGCGGGTGCTCGCCAACCGCGCGGGCTCGCAAGCCGAGCTTGGTGCGAAAGAGCACGAACCAGAGGGCCGGCACGATCAAAAAGGTCAGGTAGACGATGGCACCCTGGTTGAAGAAAGCGTCACCGATAATCGGCAACTGGCTCAAGATCGGAATCTCGATGCGGTTGAAGGTGCCCGGAAAGTT
>CAZDKF010000133.1:0-3460 GCA_964505955.1 uncultured Rhodoluna sp.
TCAAGCCACTACCCCGATGGAACGCGAGGTTCTGCGCGAGCTCACCGCGATGCTTGAGTTTCCCGAAGATTCACTCGGTCACCTAACCTGGAGCGGAACCACAGCAAACCTCGAAGCGCTGTGGGTTGGCCGCGAACTAAACCCCGGCAAAGCCATCGCTCACTCGGCAGACGCTCACTACACGCACTCGAGAATGGCAGAGGTGCTAGATGTCGAGTCGATTGCAGTTTCGGTCGATGCACTCGGGCGCATGTCGCTAACCGACCTCGAAGAAAAATTGAAGACCGGAAAAATTGGAACGATTGTCGCCACACTCGGAACCACTGGTCTAGGTGCGGTTGATCCGCTAGCAGACATTATTGTTTTGGCGAATCGCTACGAAGCTCGCGTGCACGTCGACACCGCATACGGCGGTTTCTTCAAACTGATACAAGACGAGCTAGAGCCAGAGGCTGCCCGTCATTACGCGGCGATTAAGCATGCCGATTCGGTGGTTGTCGATCCGCACAAGCAAGGCCTTCAGCCATACGGTTGCGGTGCGGTTTTATTCAAGGATGTCTCGGTTGGTCGTTTTTACAAGCACGACAGCCCATACACCTACTTCACTTCGGCCGAATTGCACTTCGGCGAGATTCAACTTGAAACCTCGAGAGCCGGCGCATCGGCAGCGGCATTTTGGGCAACGACCCGAGTGTTTCCTCTGACGCGAGACGGTCTCGGCTCGATTCTGGCTGCCGGCTATCGAGCCGCTCAGAATTGGCACACCCTGCTCAAAGAATCCGACGTGCTTCAGCCATATCAAAAGCCCGAGCTCGACATTATTGCCTACCTGCCGAGAACTAATTCGATGTCAGAGATTGATCGGCTTTCGCAGGAAATCTTCTTGCAGACCGAGCAAGGCCCGCGCACCGAGCAAATTCACCTGGCTACCTACATGGTTAAGCCAAATGCGCTCTTCGCTCACGGCATCAATGTCGAGACAGATTTGGCCAAGGCCCGCATTTTGCGCAGCACTCTAATGAAACCCGAGCATGAAACCTGGGTGCCAATCTTGCACAAGAAAATTGAAGACACCGCGCGCAAGTTGATGAAGGAAAAAGCATGAAGTATCGATACCTCGGCAACAGTGGGCTAAAGGTCAGTGAGCTGACCTATGGAAACTGGCTCACCCACGCAAGCCAAATCGAAGACAAGGCTGCGCACGACACCGTGCACGCCGCACTAGATGGCGGCATAACCTCTTTTGATACCGCCGACGTTTATGCCAACCAGGCGGCCGAAAAGGTTCTCGGCGATGCCCTCAAGGGCTTGCGCCGCGAGGGGCTCGAGATCTTCACCAAGGTCTACTGGCCGGTTTCCGAGAAGAAGCCGAACGATACCGGGCTGTCTCGCAAACACATCATGGAGTCAATCAATGGCTCGCTGAAGCGATTGCAAACCGACTACGTCGATCTTTACCAGGCACACAGGTATGACGTCGAGACACCGCTAGAAGAAACCATGCAGGCCTTCGCCGACATCGTGCGACAGGGCAAAGCGCTCTACATCGGAGTCAGCGAATGGAACGCGGAGCAGATTCGTGCCGGGCACAAGCTGTCTAAAGAACTTGGCTTTCAGCTGATTTCGAGTCAACCTCAGTACAGCGCTCTCTGGCGGGTAATCGAGGCCGAGGTCATGCCTACCTGCCGCGAGCTGGGAGTCTCTCAAATCGTCTGGTCACCGATGGCTCAGGGAGTTCTGACCGGCAAGTATCTTCCGGGCCAACCAGCTCCCGAGGGTTCACGCGGCGCCGACGAGCGACTCGGTGGAATGATGGGCAAGTATTTGAGCGACGAGGTCTTAACTCGCGTTCAGCTGTTGTCACCACTTGCAGAACAACTCGGGCTAACGATGGCTCAATTCGCACTCGCCTGGGTTTTGCAAAACGACAACGTGGCTTCGGCGATTGTTGGTGCAACTAAGCCAGAGCAGATCAGTTCTAACATCGCTGCAGTCGGTGTAGAGATTCCTGAGGAAGTTATGAATCAGGTCAGCGAAATTCTGTCGCCAGTTGCGGTTTTCGACCCGAGAGAGACCAAAGCGCCAGAAACCCGTTTGGTTTAGCGACTGGCAAACTATTCGGTTTCGGCAACTTGAAACACGTTGCCCTCGGTGTCAAAGCCATCGCAATATCTAGAACCCGCGTAAACCTGCTCGGTGTCCGCAGAGTAAACCTCACCGGCTAAATCGGCAACAGCCGTGCGCGCTTCAGCGATTGAGGCAACCGAAAAAATTGGCTTTATCGAAGCAAGCTCACGGATGTCTGGCGGCGTTGCAATACCTTCTCGGTATTGCTCTGGCACGAGGTGCAACAGAACTTCGTTTGCTGGAGATGCCACGCGAACAAATGTTGCCGAGTCATCGAGAACCGAGGCCGAGAGCAGCTCTTGGTAAAAAATCTTCGCCGTCTCTAGGTTCTCAACCCACAAAACAATTGAAGTCACTGCATGCCTTTCTTGATTTTTCTGGCCCAAAGTGGCCCCTCATAGACGAATCCGGTGTATCCCTGCACAAGATTCGCTCCGTGAGCCACTCTTTCGAGCACGTCCTCGGCCGTCTCGACTCCCCCGACAGAGACAATCACAAATTCTGAACCTAAATTCGCGCGAAGCAAGTCGAGCACCTGCAGCGACCTTTGCTTTAGCGGAGCTCCAGAAAGACCGCCAGCACCCATGGCCGCCACATCTTTCGCAGAGGCCTTCAGCCCGTCTCGCGAAACAGTCGTGTTGGTTGCAATCACTCCGGCTAGTTTCAACTCTTTCGCCAATTTGGCAACCGCGACTATCTCTTTGTCTTCAAGATCTGGTGCAATCTTTACCAACACAGGCTTCTGCTGAGATTCTTCAATTACTGCCTCGAGAATCGGTCGCAGCGCTTTCACGGTTTGCAACGAACGAAGACCTGGGGTGTTTGGTGACGACACATTCACGGCCAGGTAGTCGGCAAGGCCAGCGAGCATTCTGGCACTCTTGCGATAGTCATCGACCGCGTCTTCAACTTCGACCACGCGGCTCTTGCCAATGTTGACGCCGATAATCGGCAGGTTGCTGCCGTAGCGCTGGCGAGTCTTGGCAAGTCGAGCGGCAATCTTTTCGGCTCCATCATTGTTGAAACCCATGCGATTGATTAAGGCTCGATCTTCAATCAAACGAAAGAGTCGCGGCTTGTCATTACCGCTCTGGGCTATTGCCGTCACAGTGCCGATTTCGACGTGAGAGAAACCAAGATCGCCGAGAGCTTTCACCGCAACGGCGTTTTTGTCAAAACCGGCGGCCAGCCCAAAAACTGAATCAAATTTCTTTCCCATAGCCTCTACTCGATGAGTAGAGCGCACCTTCAATAGCGAAGAGATTGAGGTTGCACCCAAGAGACGAATGACAAACATTCCGAGATGATGCGCAGCCTCAGGGTCCACTCTTCT
>CAZDKF010000134.1:0-3450 GCA_964505955.1 uncultured Rhodoluna sp.
GTACGCCGCAGGCTGCTGTGCCGGTGTCGTTAAGCTCGACGCGGACAGCAGCAGGCCGGCTGCCATTTGCGAACGGCCAGCGTTGTGAACGCAAACGAACAGAACAGATGCCTTAGTAGTCATGGCAGAAGTTTGCCATCAAGAGGTTAACTTTCGCTAAACGTTAATGAAAAAAGGGGTGCACCTTTCGGCACACCCCTCTTTTGAAAAAGCCTATTGCTCTTCTATGACCTTTGACTTCTTGTCTGCGAAGACAAGAATGAAAATTGCCGCGATCAGCATTCCGCCGAGCTGAGCAAGAATGTATCCGGCAGCTGTGGCAGTTGACTGACCCACGAAAATCAGCGCGATGCTAACCGCTGGGTTTGCCTGTGCTCCGCTTGATGAGAAAACGGCCGCCGCAAAAACCCAGAGACCAACAGAGGCTGGAATCAAGTGTGCTTTTGATGTTGACGCCAAACGGCCAACCAACCAGACCAAACCGCCGGCAACAAAGAGCTCGCTAAGCAACGCTCCTGCGTTTGCCGTGCTCAAATTTGTGTCCATCATGAATTCCTGCAAGAACATTTGGCCTGCAATAAATGCACCAAAGATTGCTCCGGTAATTTGTGCTACCAAGTAGACGAGAAGTTGCACCAGGCCAATCTCGCGTCGCGAGAAGAAATAGATTGAGACTATTGGATTTAGGTGACCGCCACTGATTGGTGCGGTGACAAGAATTGCCAGACCAAGAACAGCTGCAAGAGCAGCAGTGCCCAGTTCCTTATTCTGATAAATTGCAGCCCCGACGATTGCCGTCAGAAACAGGGATACGCCCAAAAATTCGGCGAGAGCTCTCTTTACTAGTGGAGGTAAATTCATTTTGTTCCTTCTTTTATGTCTTTGATCCGGATGAGTGCTTCGTTACGTCTCAAAAATGCTGGTTTGTAAGGTGGATCAAATCTGGCCCAGTAGACCGAACCTATAGGTTCTAGACCAGCTGATTTCACCGCCGACACCAATTCTTCACCCTTTGCCGCAAAACGCTGCTCATTCCAGCCACCCGAAAATTTAACTGCTGCAGCGTAGTGTTCGCCAACCGGCACAATCTTCAGCCTCGAACTGACCGGCAAAGGCATGCTCTCGAAGTCAAAGTCGGCAGGCATCACAAAACTGACCAGATGATCTGCCTCGCCAAAAGGCTCCTGAATTACCGGTGCGGTCATTGCGATCTTCTGACCCGTGGCGTTGTTACCGCTGATGTAACTCACCAGCGGCTGAAAGCCTCGGTTTCCGGCAAGCATAAAGTCGCCAGGCTCGCGCACCTGAACCAGCACATAGGCGGGGTAGTGGCGCAGCTCGATGCCATTGGTGTTTGAAAGCACTGTGTAAGGCTGCTGTTCGGTCATGTTTTGAGTGTAGGCCCGTCTAGCGGGTAGGATGGGAATCTATTTTGTTCGCTGGTTTGTCTGGCGGTCAGCCAAATCAATTGTGAGGTCTTCATGGGTTCAGTAATCAAGAAGCGTCGCAAGCGTATGTCGAAGAAGAAGCACCGCAAGCTGCTTCGCAAGACTCGCCACCAGCGTCGCAATAAGAAGTAGAAGCTTTGCAGTCCCGTCGGGCAACCGGCGGGTTTTGCATTTAACGGTTCGCGCGAAGCTCTCGTTTTTTGAAGTCGAGAATCTTCCAGCCGGCTGCCTTGGCGTGTGTCTTCAGCACCTTGTCTGGGTTCACCACAACTGGGTGCCCAACATGGGTCAGCATCGGCAGGTCGTTGTATGAGTCGCTGTAGGCATAGCTGCGCTTCAGGCTGATGTTGCGATCTTTCGCCAACTGTTTCATGGCCTTGTATTTCGCCTTGCCGTGCAGCGGCTTGCCAACCAACTTGCCCGTGAGAATTCCATCTTTGCGTTCAACCAGTGTTCCGAGACCCCCGGTTAGCCCGAGGCGAGAAGCAATCACTTCTGCAATTTCAAAAGGCGCAGCCGTAATCAACCAAACCTCACGGCCCTCCTTGATGTGTTGCTGCGCTATGCGAACCGTTTCTGGCCAAAGCTTCGGGCTGATGTGATCGTCGTATACCTCATCGGTGAGAACTTCGAGGTCCTCAACCTTGTGACCGGCGATTAAGCCAAGAGCGCGGTCTTTGATTTCTGTCATAGTCTTTGCGCTCTCGCCGCGTGCAATGAAGCGTGCCTGGTGCCAGGCAAAGTTCCAGAAATCGCGACGGCTAAAGAACTTTCGCTTGAAAGCTGCCTTGCCAAACAAAAAACTCGATGACCCACGAAGAATGGTGTTGTCCACGTCGAAGAAAGCAGCTTCGATTTTCGCAGGCGGGGTCTGGGGCACCTCACAAGTTTAGTTGCGCGCGGCTTGGCTTATCCTTGAGTTATGTCATACGACATCTCTCTAACGCTGATCGGCAAGCCAGGCTGCCACCTGTGCGACGACGCACGGCTAGTGGTCAACACGGTCGCTGGGCAGTTTCGCGCGCTGCACGCAGGCATCGCCGCTTCGGTTCAGGTGCACATCACCGAGCAAGACATCACGGATGACCCCGAGCTAGCCGCACGTTACTCAGAAGAGATCCCGGTTCTCTTGCTCAACGGCAAGGTTCACAACTATTGGAAGATCGACCCGATTCGACTTATGGCCGCTCTCGAAGAGGCGGTTCGCTGATGTTTGCAGCGGTTCGTTGGATCTTGAAGCGTTTCTGGTTTCCGATCCTGGTGTTTGCGCTGAGCAGGCTTGGCCGCAGGTATCCGTGGGCGGCTAAGGCTCACACCACCATCAAAAAGCTCAAGTAGAAAACCCTCGGCACCCGCACTTGGTTCGCGAATGCCGAGGGCGATTAGTGGCTACTACCTTCGGTCGAGAATTACCGTCACGACATCTCTAGTCGTAACAGCCGTTCCGGCTGCGGGTTCGACCGAAACGACATAGGCATCTTTGTCACTCACATTGCTTAGGTAGACATAGTCAACGCCGGGAATTTGGGCCTCGGTCAGCAACCGGTGGGCCTCATCCAGGCTCAAGCCGACGACCTCTGGAATTTGGTACTGAGTGAAATCGGACAATGGCAAGCCAATCTCAATCTCCGTTCCGTTTTGGTCTTTGTAGATAAGGCCGGAGACCTCTTTATTTTCAGAGTCATAGGCCTTTAGTTCGGTGACTTGCTGCCCGTTGTAGGTTAGGCCTTCATTAACCGACCACTCTTGCATGATCTGCTGCACATTCATGGCCGAGTTCACCGCATTGCTGAGCATAACCGAACCAGGAAGCAAAAGTAGAATCGCCAGAGCATTCAGAGGAAGCAGCATTGCTTCAAAGAATTTTCCCGTAAACCACTTCTTGCGACCCCATTGAACGCTGAGAAACACAAAGAGACCTAGCAGGGCAATCGATTCTGTTGAGTTCGCAAAGAAGCCTGTCAAGAAGTCCTCTAAGGATGACTCTGATTCTGAGGATGAG
>CAZDKF010000135.1:0-1815 GCA_964505955.1 uncultured Rhodoluna sp.
CGTAGTAGCGAACAAGCAACCAGTCGCTTTCGGCGTCTAGGCCGAGCGATTCGCGTTTGTTATAGAGTTCTTCGACACGCGCGTACAGCGCTGGGTTTAGCTGAATTGCATCCTGGTGAGCGGCAAGCTTCGGCGCGATCTCTGCTTCAATCTTGTCGATTTCGTCGTCGGTGTCGCTCGATGACTTGTTGTAGAAAACCACGAGCACGCGCTCGAGTAGTTTTCCCGCACGCTCGAGTGCAACGAGAGTGTTCTCGAATGTCGGTTCACCTGATTCGAGAATTGCTGCTACCTCGGCGAGGTGCTGCTCGCAGCCCGCGTAAAACGCTGGCAGGTAGTGCTCGGTGCGAATCTTCGAGAAATCAGGCAGTTCGTACTCGAGAGTCGAACGGTTGGCAAATGGGTTTTCAGAGGTGAGAGTCATAGGCAATAGCCTACGACCGACTTAGGCCTCTTCGACCGGCTTAAGAACGACGTCGACAACCGCCACGTCTTCGGCCTCGGCATAGGCGAGATCTTCGATGCGTCCAACACCCTTTAGGTCTCTTTCGAAGACACGGATGCTGGTTAGCACTGCCGCCGGAGCCTGCATGGTTGCCGAGAGCACCTCGGCCTTCATCGAGGCCTTGGCGTCTGACTTGGCCTTGCGAATGCCAACCAGAGCGGTCGATGCAAGTTCGAGTAGCCCGTGGTTGCTGGCATCGAGGCCATCGGTGAGCTCTTCGACGGTCGGCCAGGTTGAGCGGTGAATCGATCCAGCTTCGGTCTGCCACCAGCCCCAGACCTCTTCGGTTGCGAAAGGCAAGAACGGGGCGAACAGCCGCAACATCGTGTGCAGCGCTTGGCGAAGTGCGATGGCCGCCGATGCCTGAGCGGCGGGAGTGGCTTCGGCCTGTCCGTAGGCACGTTCTTTGACCAGCTCTAGGTAGTCGTCAGTGAAGTTCCAAAAGAACTTTTCTGTTAGCTCGAGTGACTTGGTGTGGTCGTAGTTTTCGAATGCGCGCGTTGCATCGCGAACAACATCGGCGAGCGAAAGCAGCATTGCCTGATCGATGGCTTCGGTGACTTCGGTGTGACCGGCCGGAACCTCAAAAGAAAGAGCAAACTTGGCGGCGTTCAAAAGTTTGATTGCCAGGCGGCGGCCGATCTTCATCTGACCGGTGTCGAAAGCCGCGTCGGTTCCGAGTCGAGCAGATGCTGCCCAGTAGCGAACCGCATCGCTGCCGTGTTCTTCGAGCATGTCGCTAGGTGTAACGACGTTTCCCTTCGACTTCGACATCTTCTTGCGATCGGGGTCGAGAATCCAGCCAGAGATCGCAGCGTTCTTCCAAGGCAATTTGCCTTCTTCCTGCTCACTGCGAAGAAGGGTTGAGAACAACCAGGTGCGAATAATGTCTTGACCCTGCGGGCGAAGGTCATAAGGGAATACCTTGGCAAAAAGTTCAGGGTCGGCAATCCAACCGCCGGCAAGTTGTGGCGTTAGCGACGATGTCGCCCAGGTATCCATGATGTCTAGTTCGCCAACGAAACCGTTCGGCTGGTTTCGCTGCGACTCGGTGTAGCCAGCAGGCACATCGCTCGAGGGGTCGACCGGCAAGAGCGAGTGGTCAGGAACCAGTGGTGAATCGAAAAGCGTTTCACCGTTTGCATCGATTGCATACCAAACCGGAATCGGCACACCGAAGAAACGCTGGCGCGAAATCAGCCAGTCGCCGGTTAGGCCGTTGACCCAGTTCTCGTAGCGAACGCGCATGAAGTCGGGGTGAAAGTTAAGCTCTTTGCCGAGGGCAATCAGGCGTTCACGCAGATCGGCGT
>CAZDKF010000135.1:1825-3450 GCA_964505955.1 uncultured Rhodoluna sp.
AACCATGTCACCCGATTCCTGCAGTAGCTCAACGATTCGCTGCTTTGCCGAGAACACTGTCTTGCCTGCAAGCTCTGCGTAGACCTCTTGGCCGCGAGCGCTTGTGATGACCTCTGGTGCGTCTGCCAAAATGCGCCCATCCCAGCCAATGATTGCGCGGTTTGGCAGGTCGAGCTCGCGCCACCAGATCACGTCGGTGACATCACCAAATGTGCAAATCATGGCGATGCCAGAACCCTTTTCGATCTGAGCCAGGCGGTGGGCGACAACCGGAACCTCGACACCGAAAAGCGGTGTCTTCACGGTCTTACCGAACATGTGCTTGTAGCGGTCGTCATCTGGGTGCGCAACCAGTGCAACACAGGCGGGCAGCATCTCTGGACGGGTGGTCTCGATGAATAGCTTTCCGCCATCCCAGAGTGAAGCATCAACGTCGAAGCCGACGCGGTAATAAGCGCCAGGCTGGTCGCGATCTTCGAGTTCCGCCTGAGCCACAGCAGTTCTGAATGTTATGTCCCAGAGGGTAGGTGCCATCGACTGGTATGCCTCACCGCGAGCGAGGTTATTCAAGAATGCTTTTTGCGAAACTGCCTGCGACGAAGGCGCAATCGTCTGGTAGGTCTGGTTCCAGTCGACAGAGAGCCCTAGTTGACGCCAAAGCGCTTCGAAAACCTTCTCGTCTTCAACGGTCAACTTCTCACAGAGCTCAATAAAGTTGCGTCGCGAAATCGCAATCTGGTCGGCAGCCTTGCTGCTCTTATTGTCGCCACCCTCAAACGGAGGAGTGAAGCCGGCCACATACGGCAGGTTGGGGTCGCATCGAACGCCATAGTAATTCTGAACGCGGCGCTCGGTCGGCAGCCCGTTGTCATCCCAGCCCATCGGATAAAACACTTCGAAACCGCTCATGCGCTTGAAGCGGGCAACCACATCGGTGTGGGTGTAGCTAAATACGTGACCTACGTGCAGCGAACCAGAAGCCGTCGGAGGCGGGGTGTCGATCGAATAGACCTGGCTGCGCTCGACATCGCGGCGAAAGCGGTAAACCCCGTCGTTCTCCCAGACAAGACCCCACTTCTGCTCGAGCCCTTCGACTCCCACCTTCTCGGGGGTAGCGGCAGCGGCTAGCAGATCGGTCTTGGCAGGCAGGTTCACGCGAAAGTCTCCATAAAACGGGTTTGTAACAGGTTAACATTGATGCAGACTTCCCGTGCTGAGCCAGAAAGCTATTCATGTACCCAAAGGTGAACGCCGATTCGACCCGTGAGGGCGTAAACCCGAGCCCGAGCTTTCCGAAGCTCGAAGAGCAGGTGCTTGCCTACTGGCAACAAGATGGCACATTTCAGGCCAGCATTGACCAGCGCAAAGCCGAAAACGCCGAAGAATTCGTCTTTTACGACGGCCCGCCGTTCGCCAATGGGCTTCCGCACTACGGACACCTTCTTACCGGGTACACAAAAGACATGGTTCCTCGCTTCAAGACAATGCAGGGATACCGCGTAGAACGCCGTTTTGGCTAGGGTCCCCACGGCGGACCTGCCGAGGTGGAGGCAGAGCGTCAGCTCAAGATCTCGGGTCGCCCCGAAATCGAGAAGTTCGGCATCGACAAATTCAATGAGTACTGT
>CAZDKF010000136.1:0-305 GCA_964505955.1 uncultured Rhodoluna sp.
TTGCCAAGGCCGGCGAGGGAGTTGTGCTGAGTGCCCGCGGGCAGTTGGCCACTCGCATGCTTCGCCTGCCGATTGTCGAGTATGACCTGCGTCGCACGGGTGACCTGGTTTCTCGCGTTGGCTCAGACACCACACTTTTGCGCGCGGTGCTGACCCAGGGACTCGTCGATGCTGCCGGTGGAGTTTTGATTTTCGTTGGCTCGGTTGTTGCCATGGCGATCATTGACCCGATTCTTTTGCTGCTCACCTTGCTGATGATTTCGATTGCCGCTTCTTCAATCGGTTTTAGCGCGCGAAAGATCCGC
>CAZDKF010000136.1:315-3406 GCA_964505955.1 uncultured Rhodoluna sp.
CGCGTTGGCGAAATGTCATCGTCTGTTGAGCGAGCTTTGAGTGCCGTGCGAACGATTCGTGCATCACGTGCAGAAACTCGTGAAACCGAGCAGATTGTTGAAGATGCAAAACAGGCATACGAGCAGGGTGTGAAAATCGCGCGCATCAATGCTGCTGTAACACCAATCGGAGGGCTTGCTGCTAACGGTGCGTTCATCGTGGTGCTCGGTGTCGGTGGTTATCGCGTTGCATCGGGTGAAACACCGGTTGCCAGTTTGGTCACATTTATCTTGCTGATGTTCTTGATGATTCGCCCGGTTGGTCAAGCGTTCGGCGCATACAGTTCTGTGCAAACCGCTCTCGGCGCACTCGCGCGAATCAACGAGATCATTGCGCTTCCGGTAGAAGACACCGATGCCGAACGCGCGGCCGCACCGAAACGCAAAAAGGTAAACGACACTGCTATCGAATTCAACAAGGTGTCTTTCGGCTACGCACCGGCACCAGCACCCGAAACATTCGATGGCAAAGACTGGGTTGCGGTTGCCGGAGAGGGCAAGACCACAGAGCCAGAAGAACCGCGCGAGGTGCTACACAAGGTCTCGTTCAAGATTCCACGCGGTGCCCGCGTTGCCTTGGTTGGCCCATCGGGTGCCGGCAAGTCGACCATCTTCTCGCTGATCGAGCGTTTCTATGAGCCAACCGCTGGCGAGATTCTTCTCGATGGCCAGTCGGTTCAGTCGATGAGCCGTGACGAGCTTCGCGCACAGATCGGCTACGTCGAGCAAGATGCCCCGGTGTTGGCCGGGTCAATCCGTGAGAATTTGCTGATTGGGTCACCAAACGCCACCGATAAGCAGCTCAAGAAAGTGCTGGCCGAGGTGAACCTAACCGACGTGGTGAAGCGTGACAAGCGCGGACTCGACGCAGAGGTTGGCGAAGACGGCATCATGCTCAGCGGTGGCGAGCGCCAGCGTTTGGCAATTGCCCGAACCCTGCTGGCTGCTCCCCCGATTCTTCTCTTGGATGAGTCGACATCGTCGCTTGACGGCCTCAACGAGCAGAGGCTTCGCGAGGCGATTGATTCAGTTGCTAAGAACAGAACCCTTTTCGTTATCGCTCACCGGTTGTCTACCGTTGTCGACAGCGACTTGATTATCGTTCTTGAGAACGGCAAGGTCATCGGCAGTGGCACCCACAAGATGCTTCTCAAGAGCACTCCGCTCTATCGTGAGCTGGCCAGACATCAAAAGCTCGGATAGGTGCTCTAGCGCATGGTGTAGTGGCATGCTCTGTCTACCTGTTCAGCGACTCTGAGATTGGGTTCGATGTCGACACCAACTGCTCGGTGCCGGCGAAAGAGCTTGCTCGAGATTTTCTGGTCGCAGCTACCTGGCGCGTCAATCGGGTTAGAAAACGAAATCTTGCTCGGCTGGTCTTTAGCAGCCACATGCGGTGTGCAATCAAAATCAACTCAGACATAGATACCCCTTTCGACCTAGAGTTTGCGGGTCGAAGGTAAAGCGAGGCTGGATTGCCGTAAGCGGAAAGCTGAGTATTTGGTGAAGAACTGATGAACTCTCACGGCCCGTTTTGACCTTTGCCCCCGACTAGATTTGGCTTATGAGCACAACGAAGTCGCTCGCCGACTATGGCGACCCAACCGACCGCGCAACTGCCGAACGTCTCGAAGCAGATGATGTTCTTGCGCACTACAAATCGCAGTTCGTAATAACTAACCCCAACCTCTGCTATCTAGATGGCAATTCACTCGGGCGCTTGCCGCGCGCAACCGTGACCGCAGTGAATGAACTAATGGTGCGCGAGTGGGGTCACGAACTTGTCGACGGATGGTCGCACTGGATCGACGAAGCTCAACCAACTGGCGATTTGCTCGGTCGCGCGACCCTCGGTGCCGCTGCCGGTCAGGTGCTGGTTTGCGACACGACGTCGGTGAACTTCTATCAACTTTGCGTTGCCGCGATCAAGGCTCGGCCCGGTCGCAAGACTGTAATCATCGACGCGGCGAACTTTCCGACCGACAGATTTATTCTTGCCGGCATCGCCGAGCAGTTTGGTCTGAACTTAATCACACTTAACAACGACGGCACGGGTGGCCCCGGCGCAGTTGACGTCGACTCCGACTGCGAAATGATTACGCCAGAAATTCTCGAGCGCTTCATGAACGACGACGTTGCCCTGGTGACACTTCAGGTGATTCACTACCGTTCGGGTTCGCGCCCGCAGGTCAAGGCGATCACCGATCTGGTTCGCCGTCACGGTGGTCTTGTCGTGTGGGATGCCTCACACGCGGCCGGCGCAATCGACATTCAGTTCGACGAGTGGGGTGTCGACCTGGCGGTCGGTTGCACCTATAAATACGGCAACTCTGGCCCTGGTTCGACGGCATGGCTGTATGTTTCTAAGCGACTTCAGGGCGAGCTGCGAGTGCCAATTCAGGGATGGTTCGCCCAAGACGACCAGTTCTCGATGGGTCCGTTCTTCGAGCCGAACCAGCAGATTCGCGGCTTTCAGATTGCCAGCCCGAGCATCATGGGTCTTCGCTGCGTGAAGACCTCTTACTCCATGATCGAAGAAGCCGGCATCAAAAACATCGCTGCTAAGGCGGCCATCGGCACTGACATGATGGTCGCGCTGTTCGACGCGTGGCTCGCCCCACTCGGTTTCACGCTGCTGACTCCGCGCGAATCGTCGAACCGCGGCGGTCACATCACCATCGGTCATCCAGAGGCAAAACGCATCGCCGCAGCTTTGCGCAAGTATGCCAACGTGGTGCCCGACTATCGCACGCCAAACTCGATTCGTCTCGCGATCGCGCCACTGCCGACTTCATTCACAGAGGTGTGGGATGGCATGGCGCGCATCCGTGATTCGGTGACTCGACGTGACTATTTGCGAATCGACGACAACGGAAGCCGCGTGACCTAAATGAGCGACAAGTCAAACGACAAAGCCATCACATACATCAGCTATCTGAAGGTTGATGAGCTGCTCGAGTTGCAGCAGCCCGAGAGCGATGGCGAACACGACGAGATGCTGTTCATCGTGATTCACCAGACATACGAGTTGTGGTTCAAGCAGATGCTTCAC
>CAZDKF010000137.1:0-3060 GCA_964505955.1 uncultured Rhodoluna sp.
GTTCGAACGCCAAATTCGGTTGGGCTAAAGCGTGTGACCACCTTTTGAACATCATCTTCTTCGTAGAGCGCTTTTGGCGGGTTGTGCTTTGAGAACCCCTTGAGCGCCGCATACTTGGCGTCTTCTGTCTGAATTCGAGCCGAGTCACGAAGAATAACTTCGGCGAGCTTGCCGGTGTATTTGGTGAGAAACACCTTGCCGGCGAAGCCATCCTTGGCCAATTTGGGCAGGTAACCGCAGTGATCTAGGTGCGCGTGAGTCAAAATCACGGCATCAATCGAACCGGGATCAATGCCCAGCGGGTTCCAGTTCTTGAGACGCAACTCTTTGAGGCCCTGAAACATGCCGCAGTCGATCATGACTTTGGTTGAGTCGCAGGTCAGCAAAAAACGGCTGCCGGTGACAGTGCCAGCCGCCCCCAGAAATTCAATGGCTACTTCACTCATGTTCTGAGTCTATGGGCGGGTGAGAGACTTGAGCGGTGCACACAATTAACATCAAGCGCTACTGGTTTCTCGCGCTAACTGTGCTCTCGCTCGCTTTAGGACTAGCCCTCGCACGCTCTGAAGTGCTGTCGAATTCGATTCTCTCAACCGGCGCTGCCGTCGGACTCTTGCTTTCGGTTAAGTGGACAATCGCATCGATTCGAAATCGCGAAGTCTCGAGCGACTCACTCGCACTCATCGCGATTGTGGCGGCCCTGCTGGTTAGCGAATTTTTAGCCGCGGCAATTGTTTCACTGATGCTGGCAACGGGTCGCGCACTCGAAGACTGGGCAAAAGGGAAATCGCAAAGCGAACTGAAAGCTCTGCTTGAAAGAGCGCCCAAACTAGCTCACCTCTTGCTAGCCAGCGGGCAAGTGAAAGATGTTGATCTTGACCAAATCAAAATCGCTGACCGCATTCGCGTCTTGAGCGGCGAAGTGGTTCCAATTGACGGCGTCCTGCTTTCGAACGCCGAGCTCGACGAGTCTGCGCTCACCGGCGAACCGATGCCGGTAAACCGATTGCTTGGCGAGCAAGTATCGTCGGGCGTAGTCAACGCAGCAGCTTCTTTCGAACTTCAGGTGTCGTGCCTGCCGAAAGACTCGACCTACGCGAATTTGATTCGTCTCGTTGAGCAAGCCACGGCGAGTTCTGCCAGGTCGGTGCGACTTGCGAACCGCTGGGCTCTCTGGTTCGTGCCTTTCACGCTAATTCTTTCGGCCGTTTCTTTTGTTTTGAGTGGCGATGTCTTGGTAGCCGTTGCAGTTTTGATTGCAGCAACTCCGTGCCCGCTTATCCTTGCGATACCGGTGGCGATTATCTCTGGCATGTCAAAGGCGGCATCCAGGGGCGCACTGATCAAGACCGGCGATGCTCTCGAGCACTTGGCCAAGGCCAAAGTCGTGATGCTCGACAAAACCGGCACGTTGACGCGCGGCGGGCCAGCCTTGACCGAGACCGTCTTTGCAGAGGGCGTTAGTGCCGACGAGACCGTGCGGCTGGCCGCCAGTCTAGAGCTTCACAGCCCGCACGTGGTGGCCAAAGCAATTGTCGCCGAAGCCGAACGTATGAAGTTAGCGCTCCTGCCCGCCAGCGATGTTTCAGAGTCGCACGGCAGACAGATAACCGGATCGGTCGACGGCAAAAGGATCGAGGTTGGGCAACCACCAGCCAGTCTGCCGACCTGGGCAAATGTGACTTCAACGCTTCGCGTGGCCGTGAGCGTCGACGGCAAACTTGCGGCCCTGCTCGGTCTCGACGATCCGATTCGAGAAGACTCTTTGCACACGGTAGATGCGATGCGCAAACTCGGCATCGAGCGGGTGATTTTGGTTTCTGGTGACATTCAAAAGACGGCAGATGAAATTGGCAAACAGATAAACGCGAATGAAGTTGTTGCCGAATGCTCACCAGAACAGAAACTCGAACTGGTTCGGTGCGAGATGAAACAAGACACCAAATCTGTAATTCTGGTTGGAGATGGAATCAACGATGCGCCGGCCCTCTCCGCAGCATCTGTCGGTGTTGCCATGGGTGCGCGAGGAGCGACTGCGGCAAGCGAAGCTGCCGACGTTGTAATAATCGAAGATTCGATCTCGCACCTCGCCTACGCAATCGACATTTCGCAGGGCGCATACTCAAAAGCCAAACAGGCCGGATTGATTGGCATGTCACTTTCAATTGCAGCGATGCTGTCTGCAGCTTTCGGTCTGCTGAACCCGACCCATGCCGCGATCACTCAAGAAGTTATAGATGCCGCAGCAATTCTTTGGGCGCTTACACCGCTCACTTCGAAGTTAAAAAGGAATTGGCCCAAGCCGAAGCCTGGGCCAACCCTTTAGCTGAATGCTAAGAAAGAATGTCTTTCACAAGTGAAGCGTTTTCTTTCTTGTTGACCACGGCAAAGATGTAACCGACTAGAGCCGCGATAAACGGCGATAGAACGAGAACCCATCCGAGAGTATTCAACTGCCATGCGCTTTCTGGAAGCGATGGGTCGACACCTTCTGGAACCGTGCCGGCAAGCAGGTTGAAGCGTGACATCAATAGGTAGAGGCCGACCGCAAGAGCAATTGCCGATGCGATTGGAGCAACCTTTGAACGCCAAACGTTCTCGCCACCCTCCTTCATGAAGTGAGCAACGACCGCGATCGAGACCAGAATCTCAACGAAGATGATGGCGATTACTGCAACCGCACTCATCCAGAAGAAGAGGTTTCCGATTCCGTCTAGGCCAGCGGCTGCGAATCCAACCATCACAACTAGGGCGACAACCGAGGTCAAGATGACGCCGGCCGCTGGTGCACCAGCGTTGTTGGTCATGCCGAAGCGCGTAGGCAGCACTCCACCGCGACCGAGCGCGAAGAAGTAGCGGCTGTTGGCGTTCTGGAATGCTAGCAATCCGGCAAAGAGGCTTGAAATTACTAGAACGCTCATGATCTGAGTCATCCAAGAACCTACATACTGATCGGTTAGCGAGAAGAGAACGCCAGCTGGGTTAGCTAGCGGTACGCCTTCTACCGCAGAGCGAGCTACTACTTCATCAATGATCTTGCTCGCACCCATTCCGGTGACC
>CAZDKF010000137.1:3070-3342 GCA_964505955.1 uncultured Rhodoluna sp.
TGCGAATGAAGTGACAGCGAATAGAACGGTGATGATTGAGATTGCCCAGTAGGTTGCTCTTGGAACAACGCGCTTAGGGTTGGTTGTCTCTTCGCCGTAGATTGCTGTTGCTTCGAAACCGATGAATGATGCGAACGCAAAAGCGATTGCGATTCCGGCACCACCGGCGAAGCCGCCAACAAAGATTTGGTCAGGTGAGAATGACGCACCGAAGTTCATTCCTTCAGGGCCGCCAGCAACCAAAATCACGATTGCGGTTGTGAAGAGCGCCA
>CAZDKF010000138.1:0-3319 GCA_964505955.1 uncultured Rhodoluna sp.
GAGAAATTCATCCGCGCACTATTCTTGCGAGACTCGGCGATAGCCCAGGAGAAATAGTCTTCGCGAAAGAAATTTGCTGGCGGGAGTTCTATGCCGATGTTTTGTTTAGAAACCCGCACACTTTGACTGACTACTACGACCCTCGGTATGCCCAAATGCGCTACGACACCGGTTCGGTTGCCGACGAGCGGCTCAATGCCTGGAAGAAGGGCGAGACTGGTTATCCGATGGTCGATGCCGGCATGCGGCAGTTAATTGCAGACGGCTGGATGCACAATCGAGTGCGGATGATTGTCGCTTCGTTTCTGGTGAAAGATTTGCACCTCGAGTGGCAGCAGGGTGCCGAGCATTTCGAATATCTGCTTACCGATTTTGATCCGGCATCAAACGCACACGGATGGCAGTGGACCGCAGGTAGCGGCACAGACGCCAGTCCGTATTTCAGAATATTCAATCCGATTACTCAAGGTCAAAAGTTTGATCCGAATGGCGATTACGTTCGCAGGTACGTCGCTGAGTTGCGTCACATCGATGGAGCTGATGTGCACGAGCCTTGGAATGTGCCAAACGGATATGACGGCGGCTACAGCAGGCAAATGGTTGATCACGCCGAAGAGCGAAACGAAGCGCTTGCCCGATTAGCAGAGATTAAGCAGCAACCCTAAAAACGAATCAGCGGATCGACAGCAACCGCAATGAACAAAACGGTCAGGTAAGTAATCGAACCGTGAAATAGCTTCATCGGGTTCTTGACTTCTCCCCTAGAACCTTCGCGATGAAGCCTGTAACTTTCGATCATGAACCAGATGCCGCCGAAAACAGCCACGATCGAGTAAATCCATCCCATTTGGCCAAGTGGAATAAGCAAGAGGCTCGAAGCCACCATCGCCCACGAGTACAGAACGATTTGAATGGCAACGGTTTTCGAGTTGCGCACAACCGGAAGCATCGGAACACCGGCGGCGGCGTAGTCG
Organism: uncultured Rhodoluna sp.; assembly: GCA_964505955.1. Taxonomy (GTDB): domain Bacteria; phylum Actinomycetota; class Actinomycetes; order Actinomycetales; family Microbacteriaceae; genus Rhodoluna. The sequence goes on from CAZDKF010000138.1 coordinate 975, forward strand.
TCTTTGTAACGCATAGAGAGCGGCCAATAGTGCGGCGGCGTCCAGAGAAAGATGATCAGAAACAATACCCAGGCCGCCGGCGAGAGGTCGTTGGTTACGGCTGCCCAGCCGATTAATACGGGCATGGCTCCGGCGGCTCCACCCCAGACGATATTCTGTGGGGTGCGTCTCTTGAGCAACATCGTGTAAATCAGCACGTAGAAAAGAATTGCGGCCAGAGATAGAGCTGCAGCCAACCAGTTGACTAGTGAGCCGAGCCAAAGCACCGAACCGGCACCGATTGCGTAGGCAAAAATCAATGCTTCGGTTTTGCTCAAAGCGCCTGTCACCAATGGTCGCTTGCTGGTGCGATCCATGACCTTGTCGATGTCGGCGTCGATGTAGCAGTTGAATGCGTTGGCCGAGCCAGCGCTCATTGCACCGCCAACGAGGGTTGCCAGCACAAGCCATATGTCTGGCAGGCCTCGCTGGGCCAAAATCATGGTCGGAACGGTGGTAATTAGAAGTAGTTCGATAACCCTGGGTTTCGTGAGTGCCAAATAGGCTCTCGCCTTGCCAAAAATCGTTGTTTTTTGTGGCTTTTGCATGGTTTCAGGTGAAGAGGTCATCTCAATCAAGTCTAAGCGAATTGCCGCACCGGCTATTCCTGAGCACTCTCAGGTGGCAATTAGACTAGTGAGGTAATGAATTCGAGGCCGTTTGCCTCTCATTTTTGGCAACGACGCCTGAATCTTATTTTCACGATAGAAGGAGCTGTCTTGTCAGCATTCCAATGGACAGAGCTCGACTCAAAGGCAGTTGACACCGCACGTGTTCTCGCCGCCGACGCGGTAGAAAAGGTCGGCAACGGTCATCCGGGCACGGCAATTTCTCTGGCACCTGTGGCCTACCTTTTGTTCAACAAGGTGATGCGCCACGATCCGAGTGACGAAAAGTGGCTCGGCCGAGACCGATTCATTTTGTCTGTCGGACACAGCTCACTAACTCTCTACAACCAGCTCTACCTGCACGGATACGGCCTAGAGCTAGAGGATCTCAAGGCTCTGCGCACTTGGGGCTCTTTGACTCCGGGTCACCCAGAGTTTGGTCACACCAAGGGCGTCGAAATCACAACCGGCCCACTTGGTCAGGGCTTGGCGTCTGCCACCGGCTTCGCCTACGCCGCCCGCTTCGAGCGCGGGCTATTCGACCCGAACGCTAAGACTGGCGAATCGCCATTTGACCACTTCATTTATGTGATTGCTGGCGATGGCGACATGCAGGAGGGCGTTACCGCTGAGGCCGCTTCGCTAGCCGGACACCAGAAGCTTGGCAACCTCGTTGTCATCTATGACTCGAATCAAATCTCGATTGAAGACGACACCGACATTTCTTTCAGCGAATCTGTAAACGACCGCTACCAGTCATACGGTTGGCACACCCAGACAGTCGACTGGAAGAAGACTGGAAACTACGTTGAAGATCTCGAAGAACTTTACAGCGCAATTGAAAAGGCAAAGGCAGAGACAGACAAGCCTTCGCTGATTATTTTGCGCACCATAATCGGTTGGCCGTCACCGAAAAAGCAGAACAGTGGGAAGATTCACGGCTCTGCTCTGGGTGCAGAAGAACTCGCCGGACTGAAGACTGTCTTGGGCTTTGACCCAGAAAAAACTTTTGACGTTGCACCAGAGGTAATTGCGCACACCCGCGGTTACCAGAGTCGCGCCAACGAAGTTCGCGCAAACTGGAACAAGTCATTCGAAGCTTGGGCAAGTGCCAACGCAGATTCGAAAAAGTTGCTCGACCGAGTTGTTTCTGGCGCTGCGCCAACGGCTATCGAAGCTGCGCTGCCTAAGTTTGAGTCGGGTACCGAGGTTTCTACCCGTTCCGCTTCTGGAAAAGTTATCAATGCCATTGCTGCTGTAATGCCGGAGCTTTGGGGTGGTTCTGCCGACCTAGCGGAGTCGAACCTAACCACGATTAACGGCGCAAAGTCATTCGTTCCGGCTGAGTGGTCAACCCACGAGTGGAGCGGAGACATCTATGGTCGCGTTCTTCACTTCGGCATCAGAGAGCACGCCATGGCTGCGATTCTCAACGGAATCGCTCTGCACGGAAACACTCGTGCCTTCGGTGGAACCTTCTTAATCTTTAGCGACTACATGCGCCCAGCGGTGCGACTAGCCGCGCTCATGAAGACTCCGAGCATTTTTGTCTGGACTCACGACTCTGTTGCGCTCGGCGAAGACGGCGTCGATCGTGCTGCGGGTGACCTTGGCCTGTGAATTGAACTCGCGCACCGTGCCGACCAGCGGAACCATGATTTCGACCTTGACGTCGCGGCCCTTGGCGCGCGCGTTGAG
>CAZDKF010000139.1:0-3258 GCA_964505955.1 uncultured Rhodoluna sp.
CCCGAGCAACCCGTTGCTTGAGCAGCTCGCCGGCCCGATTGCACCACCGCCAGCCCAAGAAGATCTCGACTTTGGAGACTCACGTGGCGGCGGTCGCGGTGGAGACCGCGGACGCTCAGGTGGTAATCGTGACTCGCGCAAGTCTCGCGCACCGGGGTCTCAGCGCAGCTTCGACTCCGCTGGGCGCTCGCGCGATGGTGGCCGTGGTGGAGACCGCAAGTTTGGCGACAAGCCCAAGCGCAGCTTCGACCGTTCACGCTAAACAGCAGTATTTTGAAGGCGTCGCCGCTTACCTTCGGGTTGGCGGCGATGCTGCTTTTCGGCTTACAGTTGAAACATGCGCATAAGAAAAGCACTCACCTCAGCCCTGGTAGCAGCTCTAGTTCTAGCCGGCGGTGTTACAGCAACGACTCCTAGCAACGCGGCATCCGTGACATCACCAAGCTGGATGTCGAACGCAACCGTGTATGAAGTGAACGTGCGACAGTACACGAAAGAGGGAACCTTCAACGCGTTCTCGACTCACCTAGAGCGACTAAACAAACTTGGCGCAAAAGTTTTGTGGCTAATGCCGATTCAGCCAATCTCGAAAGAGAAACGCAAGGGCACGCTCGGCTCGTATTACTCGATCGCCGACTACAAGGCCGTGAACCCTGAGTTCGGCACCGCCGCTGACTTCAAGGCCCTTGTAGACAAAGCGCACGGCATGGGCTTCAAGATCATTCTCGACTGGGTTCCAAACCACACCGGCTGGGATAACCCCTGGATCACAAAGAATCCTGAGTGGTACACCAAAAATTCTGCAGGGCAAATCATTCACCCAGAAGGCACCGACTGGACAGACGTTGCAGATTTGAACTACAGCAACCAGGCGATGCGCGCAGAGATGATTGCTTCGATGAAGTACTGGATTGACACCTATGACATCGACGGTTTCAGAGTCGATGTTGCCGGTGCGGTGCCAGATGACTTCTGGAAAACCGCGAGCGAAACGCTAACTGCAATCAAACCTCTCTGGATGCTCGCCGAAGCTCAAGTTGGTGACATTGAAATTGGTCGCGACTTCAGCAGCGCATACAACTGGCCACTGAAAGACACCTTCAACGGTCTGAAGAGTGGTTCGAGCGATCGCTGGAATATCGGCTATGAAATTTCAAACATCAAGTCGAGTTATCCAAAGGGCACATACCCGATGAACTTCGTCACCAACCACGACGAAAACTCATGGAACGGAACCGAGTATGAACGACTCGGAAGTGCCGCAGCTGTTAGAGCGGCTTCGGTTATTTCATTTACTCTTCCGGGCGTTCCACTTCTTTACACCGGTCAAGAAGTTGGAATGAACAAGGCACTCAAGTTCTTCGAAAAAGACGAAGTTGATTACCCCGCAACAACTTCACCGATGACACCGTTCTTCACAAAACTCGTTGAACTCAAAACCAAGAGCCCTGCGCTTGCAGTTGGTGCAGCGGCAGGTTCGATTGCCGAGGTTGCCACAAGCAAGAATGTTGTCACGGCCTACGCGCGAGTTGCTGGCAAGGCAAAGGTCTTGGTCGCGGTTAACTTGAGCGGCAAGGCGACATCCGTGAAATTGTCTTGGGGCAAAAATGCGGGCACCTATTTTGACTACGCAAACAACAGAAGCGTGAAAGTGGCTTCAAGCCAGACAATCACGATTCCGGCCTGGGGTTACAAGATCTACTCGACCACCAAATTGACCAACTAGAAGATTCCAGAAAAAGCCGGGGTTGCGCTGGGGCGCGGCCAGGGCCTAAACTGACAACTAGCCAAAGACCGCCGGTTTCGGGGTAGGCAAATCGAAGATTGTTCTGAGATTTGCTTGCGCCGACGAAGAGAGCAAAAGCTCGGCCCGCGCAGGTGTGTGAAGTAAGTTCTCGTTTCGAGAATTTTTGCTCCGTGCGTCTGCGCTCGGAGCCTTTTTCTTTCTGGGGCTAACCGGCATAAATCATCAAGGAGTGCCATGGCGAACAAGGTTCAGACCGTAGCCGAGCTTACTGACGCGTTCAAAAGCTCATCTGCCGTCTTTCTAACCGAGTACCGCGGCCTTACTGTGGCGCAGCTCAAGGAGCTTCGTCGTTCAATCAGTAAAGACGCAACTTACGCCGTAGCAAAGAACACGCTTCTAGAAATCTCAGCTAAGAACGCTGGAGTATCGGCCTTTGAAGGCCAACTCTTCGGTCCTACTGCGATGACTTTCGTTCACGGAGACCCTGTCACCGTGGCAAAGGCTTTGCGTGACTTCGCTAAGGCAAATCCTCTGCTTGTAGTCAAGACTGGTGTGCTAGACGGCATCACCCTTACTGAGGCTGAGGTTACGAAGCTTGCTGACCTCGAAAGCCGTGAAGTGCTGTTGGCAAAGGCCGCCAGCATGTTCAAGGCCAAGATGTTCCAGGCCGCTTACATGTTCCAGGCTCCACTTGCTCAGGCTGCTCGCGCAGTCGATGCCTTGCGCATCAAGCAAGAGGGCTAAAAACACACGGATTTATCCAAAAAACGCTTCAAAACCCCAAAATAGGAGACAAAAATGGCAAAGCTATCAACCGACCAGTTGATCGACGCTTTCAAGGAGCTTTCGCTCATTGAGCTAAGCGACTTCGTAAAGAAGTTCGAAGAAGTATTCGAAGTAACCGCAGCTGCTCCAGTAGCAGTTGCAGCAGCCGCACCTGCTGGTGGCGCTGCTGGTGGCGACGCTGCTGAAGAGAAGGACTCATTCGACGTCGTTCTTGACGCAGCTGGCGACCAGAAGATCGCTGTTATCAAGGAAGTACGCGCATTGACCAACCTAGGTCTAGGCGAGGCAAAGGCTCTTGTTGATGGTGCACCTGCAACCATCCTTGAGGGTGCAAACAAGGACGCTGCTGAGAAGGCAAAGGCTGCTCTAGAGGGCGCTGGCGCAAAGGTTACTCTTAAGTAATCTCGCTTTTTAGCTACAAAAACTCCCTCGGGCTTCGGCTCGGGGGAGTTTTTTGTTTGGAATCCTTTTAAGCACCGATAAATATGCCTATGCGAATGTTCGGGATATCCGAACATTCAGAATATTCGCGAAAACCACTTTTTAGACTAGTAATGTCCCTGGTTCCCAGTGTTTATCTAAGGAGTGCCACTTGCACCGCAAGTTTGACATCCGTCGCTACCTCACCGCATTTTTCGTGGGCTTTTTTGCTGTTCTCGGGTCAATCGTTGCTATAGATGCACCTGCAAATGCTGTTCCAGGTGATACCTCTAATGTCGATTACA
>CAZDKF010000140.1:0-3209 GCA_964505955.1 uncultured Rhodoluna sp.
ACCGAGTCGATCTGCATTCCACCGTAGGTGCCAACAACACCGGTCTTTGAGTAACCAGCGGCTAGGTAGCCAGCTAGGTAGCTCGACTCAGCCATGTTGTAGTTGAACGGCTTTAGGTTTGCGTTTCCTTCTGACCATCCGTCAACAGTGACGAAGTTCACGGTTGGGGTTGCCTTTGCAGCAGCGTTAACTGCAGCTACTAGGTTGAAGCCAACAGCGATGGTTAGGTCGCAACCTGCGTCGATCATCTGCTGAAGGTTTGGCTCGAAAGCTTCTGCCGATGCTGATTCAGCATCTGCGGTCTCGACACCAAGCTGAGTCTTTGCCTGCATTAGGCCGGTGTATACAGACTCGTTGAATGACTTGTCGTTCCAGCTACCCTCGTCGGCAACGGCACAAGCCTTGAAGTCAACTGGGGTTACGGTTGGCTCGGTGGCCGGTGCGGCACAACCCGAAAGAACCAAACCAAAAGTAGCTGCAATCGCAACTGCTGATGAAATGCGTGAGATTTTCACTTATTTTCCTCTCATAACGACCATGGATTTCACAGCCGTTCGGTGGCTTAAGACTATGACCATTTGTTACCCAAAAAGAACATGGAGGCGCTTTGCACCAATAGTTAACCCAGTTGTTACAAAGACTTTATAAAGCGAGCTTTATAGAACGTCGCTGTGGCCGGTGGCCTTGAGGGCATCGACCAGAGACTTCACCTTTTGGGCGTGAGCCTTGGTGGTAATCAGCAGTGCATCCGGGGTGTCGACCACGATCACGTCTTCGAGGCCAATCAGGGCAATCAGACGGTTGCTTTCGCTAACCAAAATTCCACTGGATGAGTCTGCGAGCACCTTTGCATTGCCGAGCACCGCCAGGTTTCCGCTGCGGCCCTGAGACTGAAGCTCGGCGATGGCAGCAAAGTCGCCAACATCGTGCCAGCTGAAGGATGCCGGAACCACTGCCACCAAACCGGCAGCCGCTGCCGGCTCGGCCACCGAGTAATCGATGGCGACTTTCTTCAGGTTGTTCCAGATGCGAGCAACGGTTTCTGCCCGAGCCGGCGTATCCCAGGAATCTGCAATTTCGATAATCGAAGCGTGAAGCTGTGGCTCGCTCTTGGCCAACTGATCGAGCAGCAACTTTGCCGGGGCGATGAACATGCCGGCGTTCCAGAGATACTTGCCAGATTCGACGTAACGCTTGGCCTTTTCGATGTTCGGCTTCTCGACAAACTTGGCAACTTCGCGAGCGGTGTCTGTGCCATCGATTCGGCCGCCGGTTTTGATGTAGCCAAAGCCAACAGAAGGCTCGGTCGGGGTGATTCCGATCGTGACAATTTTGCCGGTGGCGGCAACTTCGATTGCCTCGCGAACGGTGGTCTCGAATTTCGCGCCTTCGACAATCACGTGATCTGCTGCGAATGAACCGATGATGACATCGGGCTGACGCTTTGCCAAAATTGCAGCCGCGAGCGCGATGGCGGCCGTTGAATCTTTTGGTGACTTCTCGAGAAACAGGTTGTCTGCAACCAGGTCTTCTAGTTGCTCCTCGACAGCGCTCTGGTGTGCCTCACCGGTAACGACAACAATGCGCTCTGGTGGAGTGAGCGGAAGAAGGCGGTCCCAGGTGTCTTGAAGAAGTGTCTGGCCAGAGCCGGTGAGGTCGTGCAAAAACTTAGGCGCAGCGGCTCGCGAAAGGGGCCAAAGTCGGCTGCCGATTCCGCCGGCTGGGATGATGCTAAAAAAGCGATCGATTGGGGCGCTCATAACCTAAAAACCCTAGCCGAATAAGGCAAAAACTGACAGGGGCGGGTTTTGCTCGTTTACACTTAACAAGAGTTTTGACGCTTATTTCAAGCAAATCAACCGAGGAGGGCTTAATTGCCATCAAAGCCAGCAGGCACCCTGTATCGCGGAAAAGTAGGTATGTGGTCGTGGGTGCTTCACCGCATCACCGGCGTTGCCATCTTCTTCTTTCTATTGGTGCACGTTCTCGACACCTCTTTGGTGCGACTTAGCCCAGAGGCTTACGACGTGGTCATCGCGACCTACAAGACCCCAATCATTGGCTTGGCCGAGCTTGGTCTAGTGGCTGCCATTTTGTTTCACGCCTTCAATGGCATTCGCATTATCTTGATCGACTTCTGGTCGAAGGGTTCGAAGTATCAGAACGCGATGTTCTGGGTTGTCGTAGCGATCGCATTTGTGATCTTTGCGATCTTCACCCCGCGCCACCTCGGAAACGTTTTCGGATAAGCGGGAGATAGAAAATGTCAATTGTCATCGAGCCACCACGCACCGCGAAACCTAAGCGCACCAACTGGGAAAAATGGGGTTGGATCTACATGCGCGTCTCCGGCGTCGCACTGATCATTCTCGTCTTCGGTCACCTGTTCGCAAACCTATGGGTCGGTGAGGGCATCAAGGCAATCGACTTTGCCTTCGTAGCCGGCAAGTGGTCTGACCCGTTCTGGCAGGTCTGGGATCTGCTGATGCTTTGGTTGGCACTCATCCATGGAACAAATGGCATGCGAACACTTGTTAACGACTATGCGGAGCGCGAAAAAACTCGCAAGACCTTGGTCTGGATTCTTTGGGCAACCTGTGTCGCACTCATCGTGCTCGGCACCTTGGTTATCTACACGTTTGATCCTTGCCCAGCAAACGGAACACCAGAAAACTTGCCGAGCTTCTGCCCGGTCAACCAGTCATAACGATAGAAATCAGGAACTAGTAATTGTCGAATCCGAAAATTCACTACTACCAGCATGACGTGGTCATCGTTGGCGCCGGTGGCGCTGGCATGCGTGCGGCTATCGAAGCCGGTCCACACGCCAAGACTGCCGTCATTTCGAAGCTGTTTCCGACGCGTTCGCACACCGGTGCTGCCCAGGGCGGCATGGCTGCCGCCCTTGCCAACGTTGAAGAAGACAGCTGGGAGTGGCATACTTTCGACACCGTAAAAGGTGGCGACTACCTAGTTGACCAGGATGCCGCAGAGATTCTCGCGAAGGAATCAGTGCAGGCCGTTATCGACCTTGAGAACATGGGCCTACCTTTCAACCGCACACCAGACGGCAAGATCGACCAGCGTCGTTTCGGTGGTCACACTCGCGACCACGGCAAGGCTCCGGTTCGCCGTTCGTGCTACGCAGCCGACCGAACCGGCCACATGATTCTTCAGACTTTGTATCAGAACTGCGTGAAGCTCGGCAT
>CAZDKF010000141.1:0-2703 GCA_964505955.1 uncultured Rhodoluna sp.
GCACCTTTTACCCGCTAGACATCTACCCCGAGTGGCTGCAGCGGGTCATCGAGGCCCTGCCGCTGTGGCACGCCATCCAGCTAGAAAGGGCGCTAACCCTGGGCAACATCAGCCCAGACCTGCTCTGGCACGTGCTCTATTTCATGGTGATGATTGTCGGAGGCCTTTATTTCACGACTCGTCGCTTGAACGCCTTATTCCTCAGGTAGTTGGCTAGGCGTAGGCTATTGGCGTGGAGTTTTAGAGCCACCTAGGAGGGGAACGATGTTCGGAGTGGGCGCGATGAAGAGCTTCGCTTTTCGAATCATGCTCGTTATTGGCCTTGTCTTCGCCACCGTTTTGGCAACAACGCCAGCTCAGGCCTATGTGGCGGTTGCTCGTGGCACCTATATCGTTCAGGTTAAAGACGGAAGTGCCGCAACCGTTCGCGCGCTAATCAGCAGGCTTGGTGAAACTCCGCACGACGAACTCACAGAAGTCATGGATGGCTTCGTTCTTGACCTAACCGACTCTGAAGTCGCCGCCTTGCGTGCAGACCCCAACGTGCTTCAGGTTGTAGCTGACCAACCCATGTCACTTTTAGACACGCAAAGTCCAACTCCATCGTGGGGTCTTGATCGAATCGATCAGACCAACACCACCTACGACAATTCATACAGCTATGCGGCAAGTGCGGGCGCGGGAGTGCGCGCCTACATTGTTGACACCGGAGTCGTTGCGAGTGATCCAGACTTTGCCGGTCGTGTAGAAACCGGATTTGATGCTTTCGGACAAAACCTGCAGGGCGCTGACTGTCAGGGACACGGCACCCACGTTGCCGGAACAGTTGCAGGCACCAGATATGGTGTCGCAAAGAAAGCCACCATCGTTCCTGTTCGCGTTCTTGGTTGCACCGGTTCAGGAAGCTGGTCGGGGTTTATCACTGCAATCGATTGGATCATCGCGAATCACCCTGCTGGCACGCCTGGTGTTATGAACGCGAGCCTAGGTGGCGGCAAATACCAGCTAGCTAATGACGCAGTGCAGAAACTTTTTGCAGCTGGCATCACTCCCGTGGTTGCTGCCGGAAACGAGAACACTGATGCTTGCTCGAGAACACCGGCAAGCACTCCCAACGCAATTACCGTTGGAGCTTCGACAATTGCCGATGCTCGTGCGTCTTTCTCAAACTTCGGTGACTGCGTAGATGTCTTTGCTCCCGGTCAAAACATCGTGTCAAACAGCCATCTCGACTCGTCGACCCCGCGCTCGCTGAGCGGAACCTCAATGGCTTCGCCACACGTTGCCGGCCTTGCAGCCCTTTATCTAGGCGAGAACAAGACGGCTAGCCCAAGCGACGTTGCCGTGGCAATTCAGGCGGGAGCCCAGGCGGGCATCGTCGTTGACGCCAAGAGCCTCAACGGCAACTACCTGATCAACACTAGGTTTACCAATGCATCTTTGCCGCCAGTTGGAGCTCCGACCGCCTTGACGGCCTCGAACATTACTTCAACTTCGGCAACAGTGTCATGGACAGCGCCATCGGGCACGCAGGCTGCAAGCGGTTACAAAGTTGAATACCGCGAATCCTCTGCAACTGCCTTCACTTCTGTCGAATCGGCAACGACATCAGCATCTCTTACCGCTTTGAAGGCCAACACCACCTATTCGGTTCGAGTGTCTTCGGTGTCTGGCACAACCACTTCGCCTGCAAGCAGCGAACTGGTTTTCACAACACTCGGCACAGTTGCAGATGCTCCAACGAATCTTCGAAGCACATCAATTTTTGGCAGCCAGGTTTCTTTAGCCTGGGATGCGCCGTTGAACTCAAATGGTTCTCGAGTAACGGGCTACGAAGTTTGGATGCAGGTTGCTGGAAACTGGAATAAGCAGTTGGCGACTTCAACCACGGTGGCAAATGTCACTTCTCTGACTGCAAACACCTCATACGCATTTAGGGTTGTCGCCATCAACGCGATCGGCGCAAGCGAACCTTCGAATGTTTTGGCAGTGACAACAACTGCGGCAACGCCAACGATGGTGGTCATGACTACCCGAAGTAATTTGACGGCTACAACAATTACGGTGAATTGGAATCCGGTAGCCTCAATTGATTCTGCTACTCCGATTACCTACCGAGCTGTCGTGACCAACACGGCAACCAACGTCGCAACCGTTTACACAGTTGCAACTAATTCAATTGCACTTACAGGCCTAACTCGCTACACCGTTTACTCGATGGTTGTTACAGCCTTCTCAGGAACAATTGCAGGCCCACCGTCGAATCCTTACACTTTCAGAACTCTGGCCGATGTGCCTTCTGCACCGACACCTGTTTATGTTCAAAAATTCAGCGACACCCAATTCAACATTCGCTGGCAGTCGCCAATTGACAGCGGAGGAGTGCCAATTACCGGGTACAAGGTCGAGCAGCTTGTTTCTGGTGCTTGGACCCTGGTAGCCAGCCCTGCCGCCACGGTCTTCAATCAACTGGTCGCTGCCCCTGCACCCGGCGTAGTTGAGCAATACCGCGTTTCAGCGGTCAACTCGATTGGCACTTCTGCCGCGGTCAACGTCAACGTTGTCGGAACCGCGATGGCTCCGCAGCCGCCAACCGGTCTGACCTTCACCCCGGTTGCCGGCACGAACAATGGTTTGCTCTCCTGGGTTCCACCAACTAACAACGGCGGTGGCGAGATTACGGGATACACCGTAAGGCGCAGC
>CAZDKF010000141.1:2713-3196 GCA_964505955.1 uncultured Rhodoluna sp.
CCGACGGAGGCACGAGCTTCTCTCTTTTGATTTCGAACCTAAAGGGCACGAGTTTATCGACCGCTCTTCCACCTAAGGGAGTTACATACACGTATGCAGTTGCGGCGATTAACTCTGGCGGTTTAAGTGTGAACTCAACTTCGGTTTCATATTCAAGCCAGACCACGGTGCCAGGCGCACCTGCGATGCCTACGACATCGTTCACAACCGATGGCCTGCTCACGGTTACGTGGCGAGCACCGGTCGATAACGGTGGCTCCGCAATCACGTCATACAAGTTGCAGCGATTGATCAATGCGCAGTGGTCGACCATCCGTGAAGGCATCGCTCTCGAGGCAAAGCTCACTCGCGAAGCACCCGGAACCAGCTACTCACTTCGCGTTATCGCGGTGAACTCGCTGGGTGAGAGTGTCGCTTCTGCAGTTGCCGTTACCTCTGTTCCGTTTGCAAAGTCGAGCGCTCCACGCAATCTTTCAGCCGACA
>CAZDKF010000142.1:0-3135 GCA_964505955.1 uncultured Rhodoluna sp.
GATTCGGGCAACCTCACGTGCTACACCCGCTTCTAGCATTCGCTGAAAGCCTCATAGGCCTGAATCGAAGCGGTGCGAGATTCCTGCTCAACCAGTGCGGTCTGCTCTGCTGTTCCAGGGATGAAGTCGTAGCTGCCGGTCTTGCCAATCTGAATCAGGTTGCGATCTGGACCTGGCACGTAGAAAACAGGGTCGAGCTGCTTGTATCGGCCCGATTCTTCGTTGTAGCTGGCGATGCGGTGGCGCTGAAACTCGCGGAACACGAAGATTGGTGCCTGCACATAAAAAGTCATCGAATTGTGCTCGAAAGGCGAACCGTGACGGTCGCGCATTAGGTAGTTGATAAGGCCCTTGCTGCGCTTTTCGTCTTCGCTGGCGTCGACGCGGGCAGCGGCGGCCTCGAGGGTTTGCTCACCCTGGGTCGAAACGCGGGCGGCAAATAGCACATCGCTGTCTGACGCGCTCGAACGCACTAGTTCAACGGTTACATCGCTTCTAAATTTGATCTCTGACACGCCTTATAGCCTAGCGGCGAGCCACGGTAATAATTTGCAACGAGCCTGAGCTGGCAGCCTCGGTGCGAGAGAATTGACCTGTGAACATCGATTTCGAGATTCGAATCATCCTGGTAGCAGTCGTGGTTTTGGCCGCCCTGGTTGCCGGCTTGGTTTGGCGTTCTCGCACCGGTCGCTCGAAGAAGGTTTCAAACGGGCAGCAGATCGATTTGGCTCAGCTCGGCGCAACCAAGAACGGACAGCCGGTCACGGCCTTTGGTGAGCGCCTGACGTTCTTGCAGTTTTCGAGCGAGTTTTGCTCGCAGTGTGTGCAAACGGCTCGGGTCTATAAGGATCTCGAGCAGCACAGCGAGGGCATTTTGCACATCGAGGTCGACATCACCAACAGGCTCGACTTGGCAAAGAAATACAACATTTTACAAACCCCGACCACCCTGGTCTTGGATGCCTCCGGCCGAGTGACTTCGCGCATCGGTGGCACCGCAAAAGAACAAACAATAAAAGATGAGATAGGACACTTCAATATCTAATGAGCAAATCACATAGCCAAATCGACCCGCGCGGCCCGAGGTTCGGAGCCGCAATCACCTCAGTGCTCGTTTTGATCACTTTCTTCTTAGCGCTCGATGCCAGCACAAGTGCACTCGCGTTTTCACTCTTTGCCTATGTCTGGGTGGCGTTTCTATGGGGCGTGCTCTTTGGCAACGCAAAGCACCCATACGGCTGGTTGTTTAGAAAGTTTGTGCGACCACGACTGCAAGCAGCCAAAGAACTAGAAGACTCACGCCCACCACGCTTCGCTCAGCTTGTCGGACTCTTCGTTGCAAGCGTAGGCTTCGCACTCGCCTTCGCCGGCGTTGAATCGGGCATCGCGATTGCCGCTGCTGCCGTTTTCATGGCATCGTTCTTGAACTCTGCGTTCAACTACTGCCTCGGCTGCCAGATGTATCTGGGCCTTCGACGCATCGGAATTATTCGCGGCTAATTCGAATTGAGATGGGTCTTGGCGTCTAACGCCAGGGCCTTTCTCATTGCCTTGCGCGCCCTCGGGCGATCGCCGGCTGCGTCGTAGGCCAATCCAAGTGAGAACCAAGCCAACGCACTCTCAGGATTCGCCTTGGCTGCCTTTGCATAGCTTTCGAAAACTCGGTCGGCCGACTCGCGGGTGGGGCGACCACTCGGACGTAACTCGAATGCAAAGTGCGGCCACTTGCCCTCGGTTTCGATCTTGGTTGCGTAGCGCTCCACCTTGATGCCAAAACTGAATTCACGGATGACCAACCAGATCGCGAGCACCGGGAAGACCAAGATGAAGAAACCCATGATTTTGGCGACGGGCTCATCGAGCAGCAAGAGCATGATGCCGGTGTTGGCCAGTAGAGCGGTGTAAATCAGGGTTAGCGCAGCCATGAGGAAAGCGCCGATTTTTGCGTTGTACTTCATGAAGTTCTAAAGGCCTAGAACGTTTTGCAGACCGACGGTGAGGCCAGTCGACTTAGCGGCGAAACGAATCGAGGCCAAAATGCCAGCCACGTATGCACGCACCGAAGTGGTCTCGTGGCTCAAGGTGAGCAGCTCGCTCTCGCCCCCCAGAAAAACGTCTTGCTTGGCCGAAACGCCATTGATGCGAAGACTGTGAATTGGCACGCCGGCAATAACCTCACCGCGGGCTTGCTGACCGACGCCTGGCAGCATAACTGGCTTGCCATCGCGCGCACCGGCAATAAGTTCGGCCGTGCGCACTGCGGTGCCCGACGGTGAATCAACCTTGCCCGCGTGATGAGCCTCGACGATTTCGATTGAATCGAAAAACTTAGCTGCTTCTGCCGCAAACTTTGTGGCCAGCATCGAACCGACAGAGAAATTCGGCACGACAACAACGGCAGCCTCAGAAGATTGCAGTTTCTTTTCGAGTTGCTGCAGGTGACTTGCAGACCAGCCACTGGTGCCAACCACTAGTTTCTGATTGTTTGCAACCGCGTGCTCGACAACCGATTGGCTAACGTCGAATCTCGTGAGATCAATCACAACGTCGGCCCCGATGGTCTGGGCGATGTCGCTCTTTGAATCGAGCCCGGCAAAAAGCTCCAAGTCTTGCGACGCTTCAATTAGGTCTAGGGTCAACTTTCCCATGCGCCCGCTTGCGCCAACCACTGCCACTGAGATGCTCATGCAGACAAACCTACCAATCGACAACTAGCCAACGCTAGAAAATAGGTCTACAGAAATGGCTCGAAGGTCTTCTCTTCGACATCGCCAACGGCAACAATTGTGCGCTCACCGAGCAGCAAGTCTTGAACCAGCATCTGCACCTGCTCGGTTGTCACGGCCGAGTAGCGTTCGATGGTTTCATCGAGGTCGAAGAACTCGCCGGTCGACATTTCTGACCCGACCAGCCTGCTCATGCGAGCCTGGCTGCTCTCAAACTTCAGCGCTAGGCCGCCAGAGATGTTGCCGATTGCGAGCTCAAGTTCATCTTTGGTAATTGAGCTCTGGGCGATTTTCTCGAATTCATCGAGCATCAGGCGGGTAACCTGTTCGGCTTTAGCCGGCGAGCATCCGGCGTACAAACCGAACGTCGACGCATCGCTGTAGCCCTGGTTGAACGAGTAGACACTGT
>CAZDKF010000143.1:0-705 GCA_964505955.1 uncultured Rhodoluna sp.
TACATAGAGAGGTGTTCCAAATTGCGCTGCTAATTCTCGAACCGAGACACCTGCTATTGCGCATTCTCCGCTTGCTTGGCGCACAAAGTTGCTAGGCCAGACGCGCCCATCGAGGGCGTTGAGGTCGTTCGGCTCTTCGAGCCATTCAGGAGCCAGTGAGTTCGACATCGGCTACATCCTCTCTGGTGCGCTAACACCGAGCAGGTAGAGCCCATTGCGAAGAACCACGCCGGCGGCGTTATTGAGCCAAAGACGAGTGCGGTGCACTTCATCAACGGCGTTGCCGGCAAGCGGCGTCACGCGGCAGCTGTCGTACCAGCGGTGATAAGCGCCGGCGACTTCTTCGAGGTAACGGGCAACTCGATGCGGCTCCCTAAACTCAGCGGCCGAGGCAACAACTCTTGGCATCTCGCTTAGCTTGGCCAGCAGGTTGCCCTCGGTCTCGTGATTTAACAGCGCCGGATCAAAGCTGCTCAAGTCAACTCCTAGTGATGCCGCGTTGTTTTCAACCTGCCTGGTGCGAGCGTGCGCATACTGCACATAGAAAACCGGATTGTCGTTGGTCTTCTTTGACAACTGTTCGAGATCGATGTCGAGAGAAGAATTGATAGACGAACGAGTCAATGCGTAGCGAGCCGCATCGACTCCGACAAATCCAACAAGGTCTTCCATGGTGACAACGGTTCCAGCCCGCTTAGACATGCG
>CAZDKF010000143.1:737-3102 GCA_964505955.1 uncultured Rhodoluna sp.
CAAGGTTCTTGCCTGGCTCATCACCAAACGCTGCGCACATTGCCATCATGCGCGGAACGTATCCGTGATGATCTGCACCCAACATGTAAATGCACTGATCAAAGCCGCGGCTTCGCTTGTCGAGATAGTAGGCAAGGTCGCCGGCAATGTATGCGGCTTCGCCATCGCTTTTGAGAACTACGCGGTCACGATCGTCGCCAAAGGTTGTTGTGCGAAGCCAAAGTGCGCCGTCTTCTTCAAACATGTGCCCGAGGGTTTTGAGCTTTTCGATTGCGCGCTCAACCGCACCAGAAACATAAAGAGAGTTTTCGTGAAAGTAGACATCGAAGTCCACGCCAAAGTCGTGAAGTGACTCTCGAATCTCTTGAAACATTTGCTCGACGCCGGCAGCACGAAACTTCTCTTGGGCATCTTCTTCGCTCATACTCAAGATATCTTCGGCAGTCTCGGCAAGCACGCGCTCGGCGATCTCGGTTATGTAAGCACCCGAGTATCCATCCTCTGGGGCTTCTTGCTTGCGTGCAGCCGCCAACAGTGAGCGGGCAAATCGATCGATTTGAGCACCGTGGTCGTTGAAGTAGTACTCGCGGGTGACTTCTGCACCCTGCGACTCAAAGACCCTCGCAAGCGAATCTCCAACTGCGGCCCAACGGGTGCCGCCAATGTGAATTGGGCCGGTTGGGTTAGCCGAAACGAACTCGAGGTTCATTTTGACGCCAGTCAACTCTTTTGACGTGCCAAAGGCCGAGCCAGCCTCGACGATGGCCTTGGCCAATTCGCCGGCTGCTGCCGCGCTAAGGGTGATGTTGATGAAGCCAGGCCCGGCTATGTCTACCTTTGAGATTGACTCGACTTTCTCGAGTTCTGCGCCAAGCAACTCGGCAAACTGACGGGGTTTTAGGTCAAAACGAGCCGATAGCTGCATGGCAACGTTGGTTGCCCAGTCGCCATGTTCACGGCTTTTCGGTCGCTCAATTACGACCGAATCAGGAATCTCGGCGGCAACGAGCTTCTCTTCGGCCACTAATCGGGCCAGGATGCGAACAATCGCATCGCTTAGATCTGCTGGAGTCAAGAGAATTCCTAAAAACGCGCTCGGATGAGCCAATTCTACTGACCGGGGATAGAAATCTATCGAGGGTATGAAGCATCTATGGCTTGTGCAGCTTCGGGCCAGGACTTCTCACCCTTGATCCAACTCGCAACACCAACCCAGAATTGCTCGTTTACCTGACGCGGCATCGCCGTTGAAGCATCGAACCCAAAGAGGTCAGCCTCGGCTGTCGCCCTGCCCACCAGTCGGGCAAACCCTGCTGGATACGCTTCTACATCGAAGGTTTTGTGCGGCGAAAGGAACGGCACTGACTTGACCATCTCTGTGCCAAATTGGTCACTCAACACAAACCTCAGAACCTCAGCAACATCGGAGTCTTTGACAAATGCAGATGCGATGAAACCGTCACCAATGACCACCCTCTTGGAATCTTTAAGCGGTGGCAAAGCAAATGCGTTGACAGATTCAAAGTTTCCACTCAAAACTTCAGCTTGAATTTCGGTTGGAAAAAAATCTCTGAGAAACAAACCCTGCTTGAACATGAAACACTGTCCGCTTGAAGCTCCGCCGTCGCTAAACAGTGAGGTTGTTTCGCCGAACGATGTTTTTGCCATTTGAGCGCCTCCGCCATAAACAGCACCATCGCTCAAAAGTAATTCGCTAACGGTCGAAGCAGCACTCGAAACTTCTTTCGAATCAAAATTTACCTCGCCCGAAATCCATTGGTTGTAGACCGATTGACCTGCCTGCTCGAGAACGTATTGCTCTATCCAGTCGGTTGCCGGCCAGCCCGTAGCGCCGCTGGACTCAATACCTGCACACCAGGGATAGCCAGATTTGTCTTTTTTGATTTGTTCGGTCAGCGCTAGAAGCTCTTGGCCGTTGGTTGGCACTGCATAGCCATTTCTTTCAAAGGCCTTTGGGCTGTAAAAAACCAGAGACTTATTGCCCGTCTTTATATTGCTCGATACCGGCAACCCAAACGTCTTCTCGCCTTGGCTGGCGACTTCTGCCCAACCTGAGATCAGGGTGTCTTTTATTGAAGCAACATTCACGAGTTGTTCAAGCGCTACTAGTTTGTCGGAGTGGTTCAACAGACCTCGTGGGTTATCCCAAATCACGATGTCGGGTAAGGAGTTAGCTTTGATGTCAGAATCAATCTGATCGTTCAGATTAGAGGGTGTCTCTAAGACAACCTGTATTCCGGTTCTCGCCGAAACCAAACTGAGTTCGCGCTTGAAGGCATCAGCCGAAGCATCAAAAAAAGGTGCATACACTCTTCGGGGGATTGTGGCTCACGCAACACCTCGA
>CAZDKF010000144.1:0-3077 GCA_964505955.1 uncultured Rhodoluna sp.
GTTATAAACCGAAGTAAACGCAACAGACTCTCGATTCCATGTGGCTCAACCTGAACAAGTGCAATCCCCAACTACATACAGCATATACTTTGAGTGAACCCTTGGCCCCCATAGCTCAGGGGATAGAGCGCCGCTCTCCGGAGGCGGAAGCGCAGGTTCGATTCCTGCTGGGGGCACGTGAACTTAACCGAACTACTCAACGCCCAAGAATGGATTACATCGGTCGTCACCGATGTGGGACCGCTCTCCGTCCTAATTGTCTGCGGAATTCTGTTTGCCGAGACAGGCTTGCTATTCGGTTTCTTCTTGCCGGGCGACAGCATTCTTTTTCCGATGGGCCTCATGATGGCTACCGGCATTCTCGACTTTCCACTTTGGCTCGCCTGCCTAGCGTTCACAGCGTCTGGTTGGTTGGGCGACCAAACCGGATACTGGATTGGCCGAAAAGCCGGCCCAGCAATTTTTAAGCGCCCAGACTCCAGATTCTTCAATCACCGAAATGTTGAGCGCACCCAAAAGTTCTTCGACCGCTTTGGCCCAAAGGCGATTATTTTTGCTCACTTCGTGCCGGTTATGAGAACCTTTGTTCCGGTTGCGGCTGGGGTTGGCAAGATGCCTTACCGCCGCTACCTGAAGTACAACTTCATTGGAGTTACCTGCTGGGCAACCGGCGTCACGCTTGTTGGTGCAGGGTTGGGTCAGATTCCATTCGTTCGTGAGAACGCAGTGGTCGTGACAGCCGCGTTTTTGATCATCACGACGATTCCGATTATTACCGAGCTAATCAAGGCCCGTCGCGAGCGTGGCAATTAGTTGTTGCAGTGCCATCGCTCGATGACTCATTGAGTTCTTGACCTCTGGCGGCATTTCGGCCGCCGTGATTTCGAAACCGTCTGGAATGAAGATCGGGTCGTAGCCGTGCCCGAAACTCCCCCGCTCTTCGTGCGCTACCCTGCCGGGCCAAACACCCGTGAAACTCTGTTCGCCAGCTTCGCTGACCAAAGCGATTGTGCAGATAAATGCCGCGGCACGATTTTCATCTCCGATGTCGCGCAACTGAGCGAGCAACAACTGACGATTGGCTGCATTGTCGCGACCACCAGCCCAGATTGCGGTGAAAATGCCGGGTGAACCACCGAGAATCTCGACCGCTATTCCGCTGTCGTCTGCAATCGAGGGCAAGCCCGTGTGCGCAAAAGCTGCGCGGGCCTTGATGAGTGCGTTCTCGAGAAAACTCGTGCCGTCTTCAACGGGCTCTGGCCCGTCGTAGCTCACCAGTTCGAGGTCGGAAACAGCAGGCTCGAGAATTTCGGCAAGTTCTTGTAATTTGCCCTGGTTGTGCGATGCGAGAACGAGCTTCATGCTCTTGCTAGGCCAGTGCGTTTTTCTGAATTTGAGTTAGCGAGGCCGTGCCCTTGAGCGCCAGGTCGAGCAAGCTGTTCAACTCATCGCGATCAAATGGCGCACCTTCGGCGGTGCCTTGAACCTCGACGAATTTTCCAGAGCCGGTAACAACGACGTTCATGTCGGTTTCGGCTCGAACGTCTTCGGTGTAGGCAAGGTCGAGCAGCGCAACCTGATCGATAATTCCAACCGAAACCGCCGAAACGCTATCGCTTAGGGGCTTTGACTTTGCCGGAATGTGCTTGTGTGCTCTCGCCCACTCGATTGCATCGTGAAGGGCAATATATGCTCCGGTAATCGCCGCCGTGCGAGTGCCTCCGTCAGCCTGAAGAACGTCACAGTCGATGACGATTGTGTTTTCGCCGAGTTCGCGAACATCGATGATAGCTCTCAGAGAGCGGCCGATGAGTCGAGAAATCTCGTGCGTTCTTCCGCCAACCTTTCCTTTGACGGCTTCGCGATCGTTGCGATCGTGAGTTGCTCGCGGAAGCATCGCATACTCGGCCGTAACCCAACCCTCACCTTTGCCAACTTTCCAACGCGGAACGCCAGGTGTGAATGAAGCTGTGCAAAGAACTTTGGTTGACCCAAATGAAATCAACGCTGAGCCTTCTGCGTGTTCGCTCCAGCCGCGTTCAATCGTTACTTCGCGCAGTTGGTCTGCAGCACGGCCGTCAATTCTGATAGTCATTTTTACCTCTCTAAGGTTTCACGTGTTCAACACTTGCGACCTCTGGGCCCAAGAATCTGCGTGCCAACGCACCGAACGATTCTTTGTCACCGGTGGCGAGAAATCGAAGGGTCGGCTTGGTTGTGGCGGTGCGCAACAAATCGTGCTCGACCAGTGTGCGGTAGACATCCTTGGCAGTTTCTTCTGCACTAGAAACCAGAGTCACGTCTTCGCCCATCACATAACTGATAGCTCCGGTGAGCAGCGGGTAGTGAGTGCAGCCGAGAACTAAGGTGTCTACCCCAGCCTCGCGAATCGAACCGAGATAACCCTCTGCGACCTTCAACAACTCAGGCCCCGAGGTGATTCCGCGCTCAACGTAGTCAACGAAATCTGGGCAGGCCACGCTTGTAATCTGCAGGTCTACTGCAGCGGCAAATGCATCGTCGTAAGCCTTCGAGCCGATGGTCACCGAGGTGCCAATCACTCCAACGCGCTTGTTGCGAGTCGAGGCCACGGCTCTGCGCACTGCGGGTTGGATAACCTCGACAACCGGAATGCCCTGGGCCACCGTGTAACGCTCGCGCGCATCGCGCAATACCGTTGCCGAAGCAGTGTTGCAGGCAATAACTAGAAGCTTGACGCCCTCTTCGACCAGACGATCCATGACAGTGAGGGCTAGGTCTCTAACCTCTTGAAGACTCTTCGGTCCGTACGGAGAGTTTGCCGTGTCGCCCAGGTAGACGATTGATTCGTTTGGCAACTGATCGATTATTGCCCTAGCAACAGTTAGCCCACCGACTCCTGAGTCGAAGATTCCGATTGGGGCATCATTCACGAAAATTAGTCTAACTGCGGGCCGATTAGGCGCAGGTAGGCTGGAAGCGTGCTAAATACAACAGCCCTGCTTACCGACCGCTATGAGTTGACGATGCTGCAGGCCGCTCGTCACGCTGGCACAGGAGATCGCCGCTGCGGATTCGAGGTATTCACTCGCCATTTG
>CAZDKF010000145.1:0-3047 GCA_964505955.1 uncultured Rhodoluna sp.
TCGAATCAGACCACACCCTTATTCTCGGATGGTCAAACCGCATCTTTCCAATTCTTAAAGAACTCGCAATCGCCGGTGAAAACCAGCGCAAGCCAAAAGTAGTTATCTTTTCAGAAGTTGCACGCGAGAAGATGGATTCAGAAATTTCAACTCGCGCAGAGAACCTCGGCAAGCTGAAGGTAATTACTCGTACGGGTGACGTAAGCAACCCGGCAGATCTTGCGCGTGCAAATGTTGCCGGCGCAAAGTCGATCATTATTCTCGATTCAGACGAGAGTGGCGACGCGGTTATCGTCTCAACAGTTCTTTCGGTGAAGTCGCTAAACGCAAACCCGAAGACTCGAATCATCGCTGAGGTTGATGACCCGCACACCGCAGAAGCTCTTGAGTCTGCAACCAACGGTCGAGTAATTTCGGTGCGCTCGCACGACATCATCGCTCGAGTAACAGCGCAAGCTTCACGTCAGCCTGGTTTAACAGCTGTGGTTCTTGACCTGCTCGATTTCGATGGCGATGAGATTTACTTCCACACGGTTCCTGCTCTCGCAGGCAAGACATATGGAGATGCACTGCTCGCCTTCAACGAAGCTTCGGTTATCGGAATCGTTGACGACAAGGGCGTAACCAGCATCAACCCAAGCATGAAAACCAAGCTCACTGCGACCACCGAGATAATTGCCATCGCATCAGACGATGACAAGGTGATTTACACCGGTGTTCGTGAAGACCTAGAGAATAAGAAATTCAAGGCAGGTGCGCCAGTCGTTCGCAAGCCGGAGCACATTCTTGTCATCGGTTGGTCTTCAATGGGTCGCTCTGTTATCAGCGAGCTCGCCGCCTACCTGCCAAAGGGCTCTTCTGTGCACATCGTTGCGCAGAACAAGTTCGTTGACCCCGCCGAGCTTGCATCGTTGAAGTTCGGAACCGTGAAGATGAGTTACGCGTCTGTAAACGGCGACATCGATGAGCTAATTGCCGCAGCCTCGGCAAAGAAGTACAACGAGGTCATCATCCTTGGATATCGCAACGCAATCAGCGAGGCCGAGGCCGATGCGCAGACCATGCTGACCATGCTTCAGATGAACATGCTGTTCGAGGCGCAGGGCAACAACGTTGAGCCAACCAGGCTTGTTGCCGAAATTCTCGACTCGCGCAAGGTTGAGCTTGCGCGCGTTGCTGCCGCTGACGACCTAGTTGTTAGCGACAACCTAGCCGCGCTCTTGATCGCTCAAGTTTCAGAGAACCCTGGACTCGCTCCTGTGTTCGAAGACCTTTTCGATGCAGAAGGTGCAGCTATCAACGTGAAGCCAATCGAGCACTACGCGCCTCTCGGCAAAGACATTGACTTCGCTGAGCTCGTAGCGATTGCTCGCGCACACGGAGATTCGGCAATCGGATACCGAGTCGCTGCAGACGCTTCTAACGATGGTTCAACCGGAGTTCGCTTGAACCCTGCGAAGACCACAGTGTTCAAGCCAGCTGCGGGTGACACCCTCGTGGTTATCGGAAACATCGAATAAGTTCTATCGAACCTAAGCAATGAAAGCCGCCAACGTTAAATCTGCGTTGGCGGTTTTCGCTTCTTGCTAGCTGATGTCGACGACCACCGGAACGTGGTCGCTAGGACCCTCGCCCTTGCGCTCATTTCGGTCGATTACCGCCTCGGTAACCCGCTCGGCAAAAGGCTCGGAGCCCAAAATGAAGTCGATGCGCATGCCCTCATTCTTCGGAAACCTTAGCTGCTGGTAGTCCCAGTAGGTGTAGCCCTCAGGGATGCGCTGCCGAACCACGTCGGTCAACCCAATCTGCTCGAATGCCTCAAAAGCCTGGCGCTCGGCGGGTGTGACGTGAGTTTGGCCTGCGAAAAAATCGATGTCCCAGACATCCGTGTCGAGCGGAGCGATGTTGAAGTCTCCCATCAGCGCAAGCGGCTGATCTGGGTCGTGCTCAACCCATTCGGCGACGTTGCCGGCCAGTCGGTCGAGCCACTCCAGCTTGTATGCGTAGTGCGGGTCGTCGATTGCACGGCCGTTGGGCACGTAAAGGCTCCAGAGCCGCACGCCATCAAAGGTTGCGCCAATTGCGCGAGCCTCTTCGGCCAAATCTTTGCCAAAACCAGGCATACCGCTGAAGCCAATCTCGACATCTTCGGCTTCAATTCGACTGGCAAAGGCCACGCCATTCCACTGGTTCAGGCCGTGCAGAGTGACTTTGTAGCCAAGCTCTTCGAAGGGGGCGTATGGAAACTGATCAGGCTTGCACTTAATCTCTTGCATCGCCAAGACATCTGTGTTTGACCGCTGCAGCCAGTCGGTTACTCGACCGACTCGAGTTCTAATCGAGTTGACGTTCCAGGTGGCGATGCGCATTAGTTAAACTTATGGCATGACCTCATCCCAGCACTCACGCCTAGTAGAACTCATTAAGGAACTCGCAGTAGTTCATGGCAGAGTGACGTTATCGAGCGGACTCGAGGCCGACTACTATGTAGATCTTCGTCGCGCCACCTTGCACCACGAGGCTGCACCGCTAATCGGTCAGGTGATGCTCGACATGCTCGATGCGGCCGGCATCACAGATTTCGAGGCCGCCGGTGGGCTCACAATGGGCGCAGACCCGGTTGGCACAGCCATCATGCATCAGGCGGCAGCGCGCGGTCGCAAGATTGACGCTTTCGTTGTGCGCAAGCAGGCAAAAGAGCACGGCATGGGTCGTCAGGTTGAAGGGCCAGAAGTTAAAGGCCGCAAGGTGGTTGTTGTCGAAGACACTTCGACCACCGGTGGTTCTCCGCTCACCGCAGCTAGAGCGCTCGAAGCTGCAGGAGCAATCATCGTGGCTGTTGCAACCGTGGTCGATCGTGATACAGGCGCACAAAGGGTTATCGAAGACGCCGGTTACCGCTACCTTTCGGCTGTCTCGCTTGACGATCTCGGACTTCGCTAAATCTAAAGCCGGCTGTCACTTGAGTCTGCGAGAATAGAGCAATGACTCATACACAAATCGCAACCATTCACACCAACCACGGCGCAATCAAGAGCAACTTGTTT
>CAZDKF010000146.1:0-3025 GCA_964505955.1 uncultured Rhodoluna sp.
CCTAGCCACTCTGCTCGTACTTCTAATGATGCGCAGTCCGTGGGGCCGCGTGGTCAAGGGAATTCGTGAAGACGAAGATGCCGTGCGCAGCCTCGGCAAGAACGTCTATGCCTACAAGATGCAGTCGCTAATTCTCGGCGGTGCACTCGGCACCCTCGCCGGAATCGTCTTCGTGCTGCCGCGCTCTGTGCAGCCCGGAAACTATGTCACCGGATTAACGTTCTTTATCTGGACCATCATGCTTCTCGGTGGCGCAGCCACAATCTTCGGCCCAATTGTTGGTTCAATGATTTTCTGGGTTCTGCTCTCGCTAACCGAAGGTGTGCTTCAGGGCCTAGTAAACATGGGCGTAATTACCTTCTTGAGCACAGATCAGATTGGCCCGGTTCGCTTCATTCTGATTGGACTGGGTCTCATGGCTCTGGTTGTCTTCAGACCCCAAGCCATCGTCGGAAATAAGAAGGAGTTGCAGTTCAATGTCTAACCAAATTTCAGTGGGAGAAGCTTCGCCAGGTTGCCAAAAGGTTGACCCGATTCTCGTTGCCGACAACGTTAGCCGTCAATTCGGTGGCCTCACCGCAGTAGACGTTTCGCACGTCGAGATTCCCCGAGGAAAGATCACCGCTCTCATCGGCCCGAACGGAGCTGGCAAGACCACCCTATTCAACCTGCTAACCGGGTTCGACAAGCCAACCACCGGCACCTGGACCTTCGAAGGAAAGAACCTCGCAGGCGTTGCCTCTTACAAGGTTGCTCGTCTCGGAATGATTCGCACCTTTCAACTAACCAAGTCACTCAGCATGCTGAGCGTTATTGAGAACATGAGACTCGGCGCACAGCAGCAAGCCGGCGAGCGTTTCTTGACCGCTTTGATTCGCCCGCTGTGGAGAGCCGCAGAGAACCGCATCACCGAAAAGGCCGAAGATCTTCTCAAACGCTTCAAGTTAGACGCTAAACGCGACGATTTTGCGGCTTCGCTATCTGGCGGGCAGCGCAAGTTGCTAGAAATGGCTCGCGCTTTGATGGCAGAGCCAAAACTCGTGATGCTCGACGAGCCGATGGCCGGAGTCAACCCTGCGCTAACTCAGTCGTTGCTTGATCACATCAAAGACCTAAAGTCGAACGGAACCACAGTGCTGTTCGTCGAGCACGACATGCACATGGTTCGTCACATAAGTGACTGGGTGATTGTTATGGCCGAGGGTCGCATTGTTGCCGAGGGGCCTCCGGCTCAGGTTATGAAAGACCAGGCCGTCATCGACGCATACCTCGGCGCTCACGCCGACATCGACCTCGGCACGGTGTCGATAAAGATCGCAAAGGATGACAACTAATGGCTAATCAGACACCGGTTGTTCAAGCGCTAGATCTGCACGCGGGATACCTGCCGGGCATCAACATTCTCAATGGCTGCTCGCTAACCGCTAACGAGGGTGACCTAATTGGCATCATCGGCCCAAACGGCGCTGGCAAGTCGACCTTGCTAAAGGCAATCTTTGGTCAGGTGAACGTTCGCGAGGGCCAGGTGCTCTTGAACGGCGAAGACATCACCAACATGAAGGCCAATAAGCTGGTTAGCAAGGGCGTCGCCTTCGTGCCACAGACCAACAACGTGTTTCCGAGTCTGACCATCGAAGAGAACCTGCAGATGGGCGTCTTTCAGTCGCCAAAGCGCTTTCAAGAGCGCTTCGACTTCGTCACCAACATTTTCCCCGACCTGGGCAAGCGCCGCGCACAGCGTGCGGGTTCGCTCTCAGGCGGTGAACGTCAGATGGTTGCCATGGGTCGCGCCCTGATGATTGACCCTTCGGTGCTTTTGCTAGACGAGCCTTCTGCGGGTCTCTCGCCTGTTCGCCAGGATGAAGCATTCTTGCGCGTAAAAGAGGTCAACCAGGCTGGTGTGACCATCATCATGGTCGAGCAGAACGCTCGCCGCTGCCTTCAGATTTGCGACCGTGCCTACGTGCTCGATCAGGGCAAGGATGCCTACACGGGTACCGGCCGCGAGTTGCTAAATGATCCGAAGATGATTGACCTCTATCTCGGCAACTTGGCTGATCTATAGAGGCCGATCTCTAAAAGGCTTCAAGCAATAAAGAACCCCCCGGTGTTTAGCCGGGGGGTTCTTTATTGAACTGCTAACTAGTCGAGCTTTCCGTACTCTGACTTGGTAGCGGTGTTGGTGTTGTCTGCGTTGAACTTGTAGATACCAACGTAGGCCTCAGTTGGGTCTCCGTTGTCATCGAAAGTGATTGGGCCTGATAGACCGTCAAAGTCGATGTCCTTGCCATCCTTCAACATCTGAACTGCGGTTGCGAAGTCAGTTACCTTCTCGCCACCCTCAGATACTGCCTTTAGGTTAGCGGCGATGGTTGCACCATCAGCCTTGCCACCGGCAATTGCAGCCAAAGCTACGAGCATGGTTGCGTCGTATGACTCAGCAGCGTATGAGAAGTCGGTTAGGTCTGGGTTAACAGCCAAGAACTTCGCCTTGATTTCGTCAGTCGCTACGACACCAGGAATGGTTCCCTGTGCGCCTTCGATGCTGAAGTCAGTGAAGTCTGCGCTGTAGTTTGCAACGTTACCGTCAACTAGGTAGACCTTGCTTGCAGCAAAGCCCTTGACCTTGACTAGCTCAGGAAGAATCGACTTTGCCTCGTCAAACGAGATAACGACGATTGCATCTGGACCAGCGGCTAGAACCTTGTCAACCTGAGCTGAGAAGTTCTTGGTTCCACCGGCGAACTCTTCGTTAGCCACGACGCTACCGCCACCAGCTTCGATTGAGATCTTTGCGTTCTCATACAATCCGGTGCCGTATGGGTCCTGGCGTGTCAAGAAGCCGACCTTCTCGTTGCCGTCACCGGTGATTAGGTTTCCTAGAACGCGACCCTGCAGAACGTCTGAAGGTGCGGTGCGGAAGTAGAAACCGTTGTCAGCGTAGGTGCTGAGGGTTGGCGAGGTGTTAGCTGGTGAGATCTGAACAACGCCAGCGCCAGTTACCTGGTCGATAACGCTTGGAGAT
>CAZDKF010000147.1:0-2938 GCA_964505955.1 uncultured Rhodoluna sp.
AACCCAGTAGAAACTAAAGACACCCACAAGGCTCTAAATAGCGTCTGTTTATCCATGAACAAGAGTCTAATAATCATGAATACACGAGACGAAATAGCCTGATTTATAGTCTGAAAATACAAGTGGGACCTCGACAACCCTCGGCTTTGCTCGGCACGTCAATACCGCTAGGCTCCAGAAAGCAAAACTCCCTCTAGAAATAGGGGGAGTTTTTCTTTCTGAACCGCAACTAAAGCGCGATGTCTAGCTGCTTCGCTATCTTCTTGCAGCGATTCTGAATCGACTTTGCCCCCGTCTTGTTTGCCTGTCTTATTCTCGGGATGAAGTCTTCAAGCAAAAGCTCATCTGTTTCAGCAAAGTCTGCGGCCGCTTGAAAACCGTAGTAGCCGACAATTTTGCTCTTGTCGGTTTCAGCCCAATTCATCACCACTTCATAGGCCCGACGTTTCTGGGCCTTCGTGAGATTCAAGTGAACAAGAAGCTGCGGAATGTGCCAACGCACTTCTTGCTGAGTGTAGAGCTCAAGATCTTTCAACAGGGTCTTAGCAAATGGTTCCACAGATTCAGGCTTTTGCTCGGCCACTCGCATTGCAACGTAACTTGCCCTCATTGCGACAACCGGATCTTCATCGAGAAAGAGACTGTAAATCTCGTTTAGGCCTGATGGCGCTTTGAGCAACTTCTGAATGACCTGGTCAGCCTCGCCAATAGAGGTGCGGGTTCCGCCGGTGAGAAGCTTTCTAACTACACTCACTGCACTGCCTTTCTTTTTTCTTGAAGACCCAACGCGTTTGTAGCCTAAAAATGCAATCTGAAAAAAGTCTGAACGAGGCAAGGGCGTGTTGATAGAGATAGTGCTTTCACACTTGGTGCATTGAAGGTTCGATAGGGTGATGTGATGATTGCAGTTCTGCCCGGCTTCTTCGCTGGACTCAGCCTGATTGTCGCCATCGGCGCACAAAACGCGTTCGTCATTCGCCAGGGTCTAACCAAGAAACACGTTCTCACCGTTGTGGCAATCTGTGCGATTTCAGACGCATTGCTAATCGCCCTTGGCGTTGCCGGTCTCGGCGCGGCAATCTCCGGCTTGCCTTGGTTGCTAGAGGCCATTCGCTGGTTTGGCGTTGCATACCTAACCTGGTTTGCCATCAGGTCAATACGTTCTGCCATCAAGCCGGGTGTGCTCGATAGCAACGGTTCAGCGAGCGGAACGAAGAAGAAAGTCGTCGCAACCGCTCTTGCTCTCACGTTTTTAAACCCGCACGTTTATCTCGACACCGTGATTTTGCTCGGTTCGATTGGCAATCAATTTGCAGAAGATCGCTGGTTCTTTGCAGCCGGTGCAATGGCTGCGAGTTTGGTTTGGTTCACATCAATCGGTTTCGGAGCCAAGGCGGCATCCCGTTTTATGTCGAAGCCAATCTTCTGGCGAGTGCTCGACAGCATTATCGCCGTGATCATGATCACGATTGCGCTGTATTTGGCTTTCGCCAAACTGGGCTAGCGCGAGGCCAGACCCGCAGCAGCTTCGAGCAGCACTAGCGCGGCGAGCCGAACCGTGCGACCATCTGGCGCATCGGCCGTGGCGTCGACCTCAGTGATGTCGATAGATTTCACGAGCTGGCTCCAACCCGCAAGGTATGCGAATTGACGAAGCTCGTCTGCACTGATTCCACCCGGTGCCGCTGCCGGGCATCCTGGCACCACCGCGCGATCGCAAACGTCGACGTCAAAATCAACGTGCACCCCTGCTGAACCGGCACCCGCAATCGAGATTGCTTCGGCCCAGATGTCTTCGACCGAACGACGACGCAACTCGCTTCTTGCAATCACACGGATGCCGAGATCTTGCGCGCGCTGAGCATAAGCCGGTGAATTCGAAAAGTCGGCGATGCCGATTTGCACTATTCGTTTGGGGCTCAAGCCGGCTTCGATTAGACGGCGAACTGGCGAACCGTTGCTGATGCCGTCACGCAGGTCGTGGTGGGCGTCGAGCGTGATTAGTCCGGCATTCGAAAGGTCGGTGCCGAACACACCGCGGGCCACGGCGAACGTGATCGAGTTATCGCCGCCTAGCGCAACCGCTAGCCGCGACTTAGCCGCGACAGAAGCCATTGCCGATGTGCGTTGCTCCCCCTCGAGTGAGTCTGGCGACCTAACATCACCAAGGTCGCTGACTTTTAGGGTTGCGATATCGAGGCGGCGAGTTGCGTTGTATGTCGAGTAGCGCAGCAGTGCTTTGCGAATCGCTGCTGGAGTTTTGTGTGCTCCGGTTTTTGAAATTGAAGTCTTGTGCGCCGGAACACCGTACACGCTGATGTCGGCACTCGACGAGTTCGACTGCAACCAAGTCGCGGCACGTGGCCATAGGGCGTCTTCGCTCACTGAGTTCCCGGTGTTTGTGGTGATTTTTCAGCTACAGAACTAACTCACTCTGTCTAAATGTTAGAGCCATTGCTGCTATCGGATACCCAGACCGGTCGAAACAAAGGCGCTTTGAGTTGCGCGGAACCCATATGTGAAGTGAAATAGCCTAATGAACACAATGTCTGGTGTAGCTCGCGGTTCGCTCAGCGCCGCTCGAGGAACTCAATTAACCGCACAGGGATGGCCGCAGGAGGCAGCCCTGCGAATGCTGCACAACAATCTCGATCCGGCCGTGGCCGAGCACCCCGAAGAGCTAATCGTCTACGGTGGCAATGGAAAGGCCGCGCGAAACTGGCAGAGTTTCGATGCGATGGTGAAGACGCTAACTCACCTGAAGAACGACGAGACCATGCTCGTGCAATCTGGAAAGCCGGTTGGAGTCTTTCGCACGCACGAATGGGCACCGCGAGTTTTACTCGCAAACTCTAACCTGGTCGGTGACTGGGCCAACTGGCCCGAGGTTCGTCGTCTAGAAAATCTCGGCCTAACCATGTATGGCCAGATGACGGCC